>CAZYGL010000046.1:0-8917 GCA_964647335.1 uncultured Syntrophomonas sp.
CACCTGATCCGCACCTGCTCAAAGCCCATATCATGAAGGGCCTCTTCAGCTTGATCCAGTTTCTGCAGCAATTGGATGTCAATTGCTAAGCCAGTATCGATGCGAGTAGCCAGGCATGATTCACTGGGCCGGGGGGCGAAAGCCAGATTTGCATCTCGAGCTATGCGGCCGATATCCAACTTGCTCATCCCCGCTTCCAGCATAGGGCTCCTCACTCCGGCCTCCCTGGTCGCCTGCATACCAGGGCGGAAATCATCCAGGTCATCCAGCACCGAGCCCTCGATTACTTGAGCACCGGGCAGGATATCAGTTTTCTGCTGTAAAAAGTAAAACCTTTCGCGTTTGCATTGATAGCAGCGTGAAAGGTCGTTGACCAAAAAAGACTCGCTTTGCATCTCCGGGCCTGGCAATAAAACGTGTCTGACAGACAGACTCCCGGCAACAGATATCGCCCTCCGGATTTCACTGACCGGGGTAGTTGTCGATCGGAAAGTTACTGCTGCCAGATCGTCAGCCGGTAAAACCCGGGCGCATACCCAAAGCAAAAAAGCACTGTCTGAACCCCCTGAAAAAGCAATGATAACTCTCTTTAACGCGCGGATCGCATTCTCCAGGTTCTGCAAGCGCTCATAGCTACCAGTTCTGCTTGGCATACTCTACCCCGATAAGGAATGCCTCCCGGTTCTTTTGAATTACCGATTCCTTTTTGCCTTTAAATATTACCTCAAAGAAATCCATAACCTGTTCAACCGGTACTACTCTGGTTTTTTGCAGGCATGCACCCAAAAGGATCATATTGGCCGCACCTGAATTACCCATCTCATCAGCAATTTGATTGACAGGAAGCCGGTAGGTTTCCAGGTCCTTCCTGGCAGGCGGGCGATCTACCATTGAAGAATTGATTATCAGCGTGCCATTGGGTTTGATCTTTTCCTCAAAACGATCCAATGAAGGCCGGTTAAGAATTATGGCCATACCAGGATTATCAGTCAGTGGTGAGCTGATCTCTTCATCGGCTATTGTTACCAGGCAGTTGGCTGTACCTCCACGCATTTCTGCTCCGTAAGAAGGCAACCAGGATACGTTTTTTCCGGCTCCCATGGCAGCATAGGTCAGGAATTTGCCCATGGATAATACTCCTTGCCCGCCAAAACCGGCAAAAAGAATCTGTTTTTCACTCTCCATCCTTCTCTATGCCTCCTTGACCTTAAAATCACCCAAAGGGAAATACGGGATCATATTGTCTTCCAGCCACTTGAGGGCATCCATGGGTCCTAATCCCCAATTGGTAGGACATGTGGACAATATCTCCACCATTGTGAATCCCAGCCCCTTCATCTGGGTTTGAATAGCCTTTTTTATGGCTTTCTTGGCTTTTATAACGTTGGCAGGATTGTTAACCGCCACCCGGCTGATATATGCAGATCCCTCGTTGGTAGCCAGCAGTTCCGCCATTCGGACCGGATAACCAGCTTCTTCCTTTTTTCTCCCGTAGGGAGAAGTGGTCGTTACCTGTCCTAGCAAGGTAGTGGGCGCCATCTGCCCACCGGTCATGCCATAAACTGTATTGTTCACAAAAACCACGGTTATGTTTTCGCCCCGGGCGGAAGCATGGACTATTTCCGCCATGCCGATTGAAGCCAGATCCCCGTCGCCTTGGTAAGTTATGACACACCGATCCGGCAGAATCCTTTTAATCCCGGTGGCGATGGCCGGCGCCCTTCCATGGGCTGCTTCCAGGGTATCGAAATTGAAATAATCGTAAGCCAAAACCGCACAACCCACCGGGCAGATACCAATGGCTTTTTCGCGCAGGTCCATCTCGTCCAGGCACTCCGCTAATAGGCGATGGATGATCCCATGGGTACAGCCCGGGCAATAGTGGAATTTGGTGGATTGAAGGCTCTCCGGTCGCTGGGCTACAATTTTCATCATAATCCCTCCCTCTGCGCCAATTGGATGATCTGCCGGGCGATTTCTTCCGGGCTGGGGATCATCCCTATTCTTCCATAGAATTCGACCGGTACCCGGCCCTCTACAGCCAACCTGACATCCTCGACCATCTGCCCCATGCTGATTTCCACCGACAGGAACAATTTGGCCTGCACGGCCGCTTCCCGGACTGCATCTACGGGGAAAGGCCATAAAGTTACTGGCCTTATCAAGCCAACCTTGTAGCCCTGTTCCCTGGCTGTCATGACCGCTTTTCTTACGATACGGGACATAAGCCCAAAGGCTACCACAACCAGGTCCGCATCTTCGGTCCAATAGGTTTCCGCCTTCTGCTCATTGGCTTTAATCAGCCTGTATTTTTCCTGCAGAACCTTATTGCGATATTCAAGAAATTCAGGGGACAGGTGCAAAGTATTGACCACATTGGGCTGGCGGCCCTTGCAGCCATCTGTGGCCCAAGGTTTTGACTGGAATTGAGTCACTTTGACCCGGGGTGTGATCGGCTCCATCATCTGCCCCAGGGTGCCTTCGGCCATCACCATGACTGGGATGCGATATCGGTCGGCCAGATCGAAAGCCTCCATGGCAAAATCCAGCATCTCCTGCACTGAAGAGGGAGCCAGGACCATAATATTGTAGTCACCATGTCCTCCCCCACGGGTAGCCTGGAAGTAATCCGACTGGGCAGGCTGGATGCCGCCCAGACCCGGCCCTCCCCGGGAAATATTTACAATCAGACAGGGCAGCTCAGCTTCTGCCAGAAACGATATACCCTCCGATTTCAAGCTGATTCCAGGCCCGGAAGAAGCAGTCATTACCCGGGCTCCTGTCGATGCTCCGCCGTAGACCATACTTATTGCCGCCAGTTCGCTCTCAGCCTGGACAAACGTCCCTCCCAGCAGGGGAAACTTGCGCGCCATGTACTCGGCAATTTCACTGGAGGGGGTTATGGGATAGCCGAAAAAGGCCTCACAGCCAGCCGTAAGCGCACCTTCGGCCAATGCTTCATTTCCCTTCATTAAAATCTTTTCCATCTGCTTCACGCCCTTTCCACGACGATAACCATATCGGGACACATCATAGCGCAAATCCCACATCCCGTGCAGTTATCCGGGAGCAAGGCGGTGACTGGGTGGTACCCCAATGCGTTAATGTTTTCCATGTCCAAACCCAACACGTCCTTGGGACAAAAATGAATACACAATTCGCATGCCTTGCATTCCTCCGAAAAGAAACTGACTCTTCCCTTTGCCATTCAAGCATCCTCCCTTAGAGCTATAGCCACTGCGGCTTCAAGTACAGGTTAATGGTTCTCACTTGGTCGCCATATGCGGCTGCCATTTCTGGATAAAATTCTCTGGTTACAGTCAGGTTGGCAACCGGTAAATCCAGGAACATGGCCATATCCGTCACTTGGTGGTGTCCGCGGCGAATAATATCTGCGGTGGTTTCACCTAGAAGATTAGGATTGCTGATAATACCGGTAAATTCAAGATTAGCCGCTTTTTCCAGGTGCATTCGCAAATCCAGCACGCTCTGGACCTCCTGGGCAAAAGGCCGGTATGGATTTAAGACCAAAAAAAATTCGTAGCCCTGACGGGCTAGGATATATTTACTCAGGTAACCTAAGACCGCAGAGCCCACCTCGTCACCGGCCACATCGATCACCATACTATTTTCCTGTCTTAGAAGGCCTATTATTTCGCCAGGGATGCTGGGAACGTCTCCGAATGATAATTCCCCGGAAGGGGCTACCAGTCTGATGCCGGCATCTTCAAGAATAGGACGGACATCTCGCGAGGCAAAGTAGGGGTTTACCAAATCCAAATCCGCCAGGATCACATCTTTCAATTCCCGGGCCAGGAGGAGGGCCTGGTTTAGAGCGATTTCCGACTTCCCGCTGCCGAAACCTCCCGCAAATATCACGAGTTTACCCAATGCATAACCCTTTCTCTAGCAGATTTTCTTATTGAGTAATAATAATAGAGTAAGATTTGCGGAAAATCAATAAAAATTTAGCTTGAGAAGCCCCGATAGGCAGCATTCCCGTGACTAGCGAAGGCAATCCTGTGCGCCCTCTCCGGTCAACCAGCCGCCTGGGACCGGCCGCTAGCTTGTATGTCTATTTCCAGTTATCGATTTTTCTCAGCCATTGATTCCTGAAATCCATAATTTCCTGGCTCACCCTGAATAAAAGCTTTTCCGTGTCCCCAGCTGTGAAGTTTAAAGCGTCCGGTTCAACCACTTGAACAGTCCTAAACTCTTCCTGAGCGGCAAACCGCACAGCATTCTCCAAACCATCGGCAACAAATGTAATTACGACCGGGGCAAAGGCTATCTTTTTCCCGCTTATTTCATCGATCACCGAGTATACATCCATGCTCATGTCGATATCGGCTATGCTTATGCCCTGCATGGGAATATTTCTTAGCATGGCCACTTTATGCTCGCGGGTCTCATCGGCTAATTGTTCAGGCTGCTTGTTGCCGAACAATTTGCTGTTTTTCACCTGGCCTTTGTAGTCGAACCGCATTTTGATCTTTATTGCTGGCATACCATTATCACTTCCTGTCCCCTCGAATTTGTCTCCTTAGCTTTTACCCCTTCTGTTCGGAATGCATAAGAAATGAAATCGAGCCGAATTATCTATATCTCATTTTGCCCGCGCCTTCCCATACAGGGCAAGATCCACCAAATCATCGATTTCCTCCTGGCGCAGAAGCCTGTATTGGCCCTCCTTGACCCCCGCCAGATCTAAAAATCCCAGACCGGTCCGGGTAAGCTTTATTACCGGATGACCGACAGCAGTAAGCATCCTCTTGACCTGACGTTTTCTTCCCTCATGTATCACCAATTCGATTACCGATTCCTTGGTCCCCGAACGTATGATACTCACCTGGGCAGGTGCAGTCAGACCATCATCCAGGCATATTCCATCCCTGAGCATGCCTAGCTCCGCAGAGCCTATCCTTCCCCTGATTACCGCTTGGTATCTCTTGTCTATCTTGTAACGGGGATGGATCATAAGGTTGGTGAAATCCCCGTCATTGCTCATGAGCAAGAGCCCTGCAGTGTCCTGGTCCAGCCTTCCAACCGGGAAAATGCGCTCTTTAATGTTTGGCACCAATTGAACCACAGTCGCTCGCCCGCGACTATCTGCAACCGTGCTTAAGAAACCGGGGGGTTTGTTCAGCAATATGTAAACCGGCTTTTCCGGGGATATAGCTACCCCATCAAATTCGATCCGGTCTTTTTGAATGTCGACCTGGGTCGCCACGTCGGTGGCCACCTGGCCATTGAGCTTTATTCTTCCTGCTCTTATTAGTTCCTCAGCCTGACGCCGCGAAGCGATACCAGCCTGAGCAAGGTATTTTGCCAGTCTCACCCCAACCCTCCCCGGCGAATTATCTTTTCTGACTTTGCTATTATTCGCCGCCCGGCTCTTTAATCCTCCTCGTGGCCGGCGTGGGCAAACTTGATCTGGGCCTTGATTTAGAAAATTTGTGCCTGGCCAGGTTATTATTCTGCTATTATATTGATATTGCAATACAGCAAGATATCTATCATCTGCAACCAGCTTCAATCGATGATGAGGGAGGCAATTATGGATCATCACCCCGATACGGCCAAGATAGCGGCGGCATTTAGAGATATCCTGGAGGCTCTGGGGGAAGACCCTAAGCGGGAAGGACTATTAGGAACACCGGAAAGAGTCGCCCGTATGTATGCCGAGATTTTCTCGGGGATGCACAGCGACCCGCGCGATTTTCTTGACGTTTCCTTTACCGAATTTCATGACGAATTGGTCCTGGTGAAGGACATCCCGGTTTATTCCATGTGTGAACACCATTTTCTGCCCTTTTATGGCATGGCCCATGTAGCCTATATCCCTAAAGGCGGCAAAGTGGTGGGGATAAGCAAACTGGCTAGAGTTGTTGAGACATATGCCCGCAGGCCCCAATTGCAGGAGCGTCTGACCTCACAGATCGCGGACTGTATATTTGCTACGCTCAATCCCATGGGAGTCGGGGTAGTCATCCAGGCAGAACACATGTGCATGAGTATGCGCGGGGTCAAAAAACCGGGCGCTCTCACGGTAACTTCGGCCCTGAGAGGTATTTTCCAATCCCGGGCTGAATCCAGAGCGGAACTCTTCTCCCTGATCCTAAAATAACAAAAAAGCCGCACCATCTGAACCGGATCAGTTCATGAAGGCCGGCTTTTATGCGAATGCCAAAATCAGAACAGCCCTACAATTTCGCCGCTTGGAAGGATGTCAATCTTTTCTGCAGCCGGAACCTTGCTGAGTCCCGGCATGGTCATAATATCTCCAGCAATAGCCACTATGAATCCAGCTCCTGCTGACAGCCTGGCTTCCCGTATCGTGACTGTGAAGTCCTGCGGTCTTCCCAAAGCCTGGGGATCATCTGAAAGAGAGTATTGGGTTTTGGCAATGCAAATAGGCAGTGCGCCGTAGCCCATGCTCTCGAACTGGTCCAGCATCTGGGCAGCCCCCTTGCTGTAAGATACACCGGATGCCCCGTAAATGCGCCTGCAGATGGTTTCTATTTTATCCCGGAGAGGCAGCTCCAGTTCATATAGGTGTTTGAAATCGGAGGCTTTCTCAGCGGCCCTGACTACTTTATAGGCAAGATCTTCGCCCCCTCGGCCCCCCTCACTCCATACCTTCGAAACTGCAAGCTCCGCACCGAGTGCAGCACATTTTTGCGAAACCAGGTTGATTTCTTCCTGGAGGTCTCCCGGGAACTGGTTCAAAGCTACTACCACCGGAACTCCGAACAAGCTCAGGTTTTCCAGGTGTTTCTCCAGATTGGCAATACCCCTGTCCAGGGCCGCCATATCCTTCAGGCCCAGGCTTTCCTTGGGCATACCACCATGGTTTTTCAAAGCCCGGATCGATGCCACCAGCACAACGGCATTAGGTTTCAAACCAGCATATCGGCATTTCAGATCGAAGAACTTCTCTGCCCCCAGATCAGCTCCGAATCCTGCCTCAGTCACCATATAATCCCCCAGTTTCAAACCCATTTGGGTGGCCATGATGCTGTTGCATCCATGAGCAATATTGGCAAACGGCCCCCCATGGATAAATGCCGGGGTATTCTCCAAGGTCTGTACCAGGTTGGGCTTAATGGCATCCTTCATCAAAAGGGTCATGGATCCGGCGGCTTTAAGGTCAGCAGCCGTAACAGGAGCCCCTTTACTGGTATAACCGACTACCATGCGGGCTGCCCGGGCTTTAAAATCCATGAGGTCGCCAGCCAGACATAATATGGCCATTACCTCTGAGGCAACACTTATATCAAAGCCCGATTCCCTTGGCACCCCGTTTATCTTGCCCCCCAGGCCGACAATGATATTGCGCAAGGCCCTTTCATTCAAGTCCATGGCCCGACGCAGTGTAATCTGCCTGGCATCAATACCCAGCGGATTTCCATGATGGAGACTGTTGTCAAGCATAGCTGCCAGGAGATTGTGAGCAGTGGTGACGGCATGGATATCCCCGGTAAAATGCAGGTTGATATCTTCCATAGGCACTACCTGGGCATAACCTCCTCCTGCGGCTCCACCTTTAATTCCAAAACTGGGCCCCAAAGAAGGTTCCCGCAGAGCAATTATCGCCTTCTTACCGATGCGGTTGAGAGCCATGCCAAGGCCTACGGTAGTGGTGGTTTTACCTTCTCCAGCCGGGGTAGGAGTGATGGCAGTAACCAGGACCAGTTTCCCATCCGGGCTGTCTTTCAGTCTTTCCCAGACATTCAGCGAGACCTTGCACTTGTACTTACCATATTGTTCGATGTCATCCTGATCCAGTCCTAGACTTTCGGCTACCTGAGCTATAGGCCGCATTTTAGCTTGTTGAGCTATCTCGATATCGCTCTTCAACACACATTCCCCTCTTCCATCGGTTTCAGTTACACTCTGGGCAGCACCTCGTCCGGCTGTTGCCAAGCCCTTGGTCAGCGCCCCTGGATGTTTTCTTCAATCGCGGTTTCGATAGTGATCATCACTTTGTACATCTCTTCTTCCAGCTCGATGTTGGCCCTTCCCAAACGGAAGGTAGGACAGTGCAGGTTGTAATCAAGTATCTTTTTCTGCAGTTTGACCAGTTCCTGCCTTTTCTCCATGAAAAAGAGTTCTTTCTTTTTTTCGAAGCGGCTGATCATAATAGCACTGTGCTTCTCACGGACAAAGGCAATACAATAGTTTTTGAACAACTCCACATCCTTCCACAGCTTAACCGTTGCAGCATCTATATCCTTGCCCAGCTGTATCCAGTGGGGGGTGAAATCATTGTTTTTCAGAATGCGCATAACCATGCGCATCTCCGGCGGTTCATAGGGATTTTCACTGAGATCCAGCGGCTTCCCATATCCCTCCAGGTTGTCGAATTCTCCTTTTTCTTTAGCTTTACGTATTTGTTCCTCTACCAGTTCTTCAATGCTGCTCATGTACTTGGCAAGTTTTTTATTCTGCTGGGCTTTGATCATTATTTCTTCTTCCAGAGACCGCTCGGACACCTTAATTCTCTCCTTTTTCTTCTAACACCGGCAATTCGGTGAGACTGGTCAAACCAAACAAGCGCAGGAATTCGTGGGTGGTTCCGTAGAGGATCGGTTTCCCGATCCCCGGCTTTCTCCCGACTTCCTTAATTATACCTTTTTCCAAGAGGTTAGCTATCACCCGATCGCTTTTCACACCCCGCATCTGCTCTATTTCAGTCCGGCTGAGGGGTTGCCGGTAAGCAATAATAGCAAGGGTTTCCAGGGCAGCGGTCGACAGTCGCCGGCTGGCAGGCTTCAGCATCTTCACTACGACCTCGCTAAATTCCGCTTTGGTAGCCATTATGTATCCGCCTTCAACCGCCAATATCTGGATGCCCCGAGACGATGTTTCATATTCAGTCATCATCTCCTGCATTATTTCCTCCAGGTCATTTGAT
>CAZYGL010000047.1:0-8914 GCA_964647335.1 uncultured Syntrophomonas sp.
TCCGCGAGGGCGGCAGAACCGTTGGTTCCGGAGTAGTCACCAGCATCGACGCCTAGTCCTGACTGCTGCGTGAATAAAGGCCGCCATGGTTGACATTCAAAAGGGCATGTGATAGAGTATTGTAGTATTTTTGTGCACAGGATGGAGGTGTCACGGTGAGGGTTGGAATTACCTTGGCGTGTACGGAGTGTAAACAGCGCAACTATAGAACTACCAAGGACAAGAAGAAAAATACCGAAAAAATGGAAGTAAGAAAGCACTGCAAATTTTGCAATGCCCATACTATCCACAAAGAAACCAAGTAATCCTGGGGAAGTGATTAAAATTGGGTAAAGGCAACATCTCCACCGGTAATGAAAGCAATTTGAAACTCTGGTGGGAAAATAGCAGACAGTATATTTCCGGGGTAGTCAGTGAGTTGAAAAAGGTTCACTGGCCAGGAAGGACCCAGTTGATAGGCTATACTGGGGTGGTCTTGTTATCAGTAGCCATCATGGCTGTGATACTCTGGCTTTTTGACACCGGCCTTTCATTTGTATTGGAAAAGCTGATGGAGCTTTTTGCATAAAGGGGAGATGGTCGCAATAACCGCGGAAGATCAGATTAACCAAGGCGAATATACCGATATGGCGGCTGAGGACAGCCTGGAAACCGGGCCTAAAATCCCGGAAAAGAAGGGCGACTGGTATGTGGTGCATACCTATTCCGGCTATGAAAATAAAATCAAAGTCGATTTGACCAAGCGTGTTGAGTCCATGGGTATGCAGGACAAGATATTCGATATCATAATCCCTGAAGAACAAGAGGTTGAATATAAAGGCGGCAAGAAGAAGGTCACTACCAAACGGGTTTTCCCGGGCTATGTAATCGTCAACATGATCATGAGCGAAGATTCATGGTATGTGGTGCACCATACCCCTGGTGTGACTGGATTTGTGGGGAGCGGTACCAAGCCCATCCCTCTCTTGGAGTCCGAGATCAACAAGATCCTTACGCAGATGGGCTTGATGGGCAAGAAACCCCGGGTCATAAACCTGGAAATCGGGGAAAATATCCGGGTCAACAGCGGTCCTTTTGAGAATTTCGAAGGCGTGGTCAAGGAATTGCTGCCAGACCGCGGCAAAGTCAGGGTGAATATCTCCATGTTTGGCCGGGAGACACCGGTGGAACTGGATTATGAACAAATCAACAAGTTGTAAGGAGGTGTAATCGTGGCTAAGAAAGTAAAAGCGAAAGTCAAGCTGCAGATCGCGGCAGGCAAGGCTACCCCAGCTCCCCCAGTTGGTCCGGCCTTGGGGCAACACGGGGTTAACATAATGGGTTTCTGTAAGGAATACAATGCCAGGACCGCCAATCAAACCGGCTATATCATTCCCGTTGAGATCACCGTCTATGAAGACCGGTCGTTCACATTTGAGCTCAAGTCTCCTCCGGCATCCGACCTGCTGAAGAAGGCTGCCAACCTGGAGAAAGGCTCGGGCGATCCCAAAAAGAAAAGGGTCGGCCGGGTTCCCCGGGCTAAACTGGTGGAAATCGCGGAGATGAAGAAGGCGGACTTGAATTCTGCCGATTTGGAAGCTGCCATCCGGATGATCGAAGGCACAGCCCGCAGCATGGGCTTGGACATCGTGGATTAAACAGCCTGTTCAAGGCAACACGTGGGAGGATAATATCCGAAATAACCACAGGGAGGTTTTAATTTTGAAAAGAGGCAAAAAATACGAGGATGCGGTCAAACAGATAGACCGCAGCAAACTCTACGAGCCGGGCGAAGCCCTGAACCTGGTGAAGCAAATAGCAGTCGCCAAATTCGATGAGACAGTTGAAGCTCACGTGAAGCTAGGTGTAGATCCCCGCCATGCTGATCAGCAGGTCAGGGGCACCGTAAGCTTACCGCATGGGACTGGAAAAACTCTCAAGGTGCTGGTTTTCGCCAAAGGAGAAAAACAGAAAGAAGCCGAAGCCGCTGGTGCTGATTTTGTTGGTGCCGAAGACCTGGCGGAAAAGATCCAGGGCGGCTGGTTCGATTTCGATGTCGCCGTTGCTACCCCTGACATGATGGCGGTAGTTGGAAGACTCGGCAAGATCCTGGGCCCCAGGGGCTTGATGCCCAATCCCAAAGCCGGGACAGTTACATTTGATATCGAACGGACGATAAAGGAGCTTAAGGCCGGTCGTATAGAATTCAGAGTGGACAAGACATCCATAGTTCACGTTCCTATCGGCAGGGTCTCCTTCGAGGTGGAGAAACTCCAGGAAAACCTGAACGCGTTCGCAGAGGCTTTGCTGAAGGCCAAACCGGCAGCGGCAAAAGGCCAGTATATGCGCTCGGTAAATATATGTTCCACTATGGGTCCGGGGATTAAAGTGAATCCTTTGATACTAATCGCAGCCAACAAGTAAAGCGCGGCTGCGCAAAAAAAAAGAAAATACGAACTGTAGACAGCCGGTGGCGAAAGCCTTAATGAGATTGCCCGCTGAGGTTTATCAAGATAGTCGAACTGCTTTCCCGGGAGGGAGGGAGCTCGAAAACCTCTGCGTGTTGAAGGGCAGGGGTTTTTTATTTAGCCGGCCGAGCTTGGCGGTTATAACTCGGCAAATTAAGCAATACTCTCCGCCCAGAATTAAATCTAGAGTGGAATAACAAACAAAAAGTGCAAGGGGGTGAGAAATGAATGGCCAAGATTGAAGAAAAACAACAGGTGGTGCAGGAAATCAAGCAAAAGCTGGATGCGGCTACCCTGGTGATATGTACCGATTACCGCGGTCTGAATGTGGAACAGATCACCGAACTGCGCAACAAACTGCGGGTTCCGGGTGTAGAATACAAGGTGCTTAAAAATACCATGTTCCGTTTCGCATTGCAGCAATCTGGCTTCGGTGACATCGCCCCGCAAATTACGGGGCCCAATGCGGTTGTATTCAGCCAGGAGGATCCGGTCGGTCCAGCCAAAACCATATTTGAATTCGCCAAAACCAACAAGGAGCTGGAAATCAAATTAGGGATACTGCAAGGACAGATGATAGATGCGGACAAAATCAAGGACCTGGCCCAGCTGCCTCCTCGGGAGATACTGTTGGGACAGGTGGTCGGGACAATGCAGGCTCCGATCACTTCCTTTGTACGCGTCCTGAATGCCAACCTGACAGGCTTGGTAAGAGCCCTGGATGGTATCCGGGAACAAAAACAAGCCGGGTAGTTCATGAGCCGGCAGCCTGGATTCATCGACATCGTTATCGCTGACAAATGACAAATATTATAGGGAGGTTATCACATAATGAGTAAAGTACAGGAAGTTATCGAAATAGTCAAAGGTCTTACCGTTCTGGAACTGTCCGAACTAGTCAAAGCCTTGGAAGAAGAGTTCGGCGTAAGCGCTGCTGCCCCCGTTGCCGTAGCTGCTGCTGCTCCGGCTGCTGCTGCCCCGGCCGAAGAACAGACCGAATTTGACGTGATCCTGATGGGTGCAGGAGACAAGAAGATCAACGTTATCAAGGTGGTTAGAGAACTGACCGACCTGGGACTGAAAGAAGCCAAAGCCCTGGTGGATGAAGCCCCCAAGCCGGTAAAGGAAAAGATCACCAAAGAAGAAGCTGCCCAGATAAAAGCCAAATTAGAAGAAGCCGGCGCCAGTGTCGAAGTAAAATAATCAAGTTATCTATGAGGGAGTGCCAGAGATGGCACTCCTTTTTTGTTGCTTGGCAAATCCTGCCTAGTGTTATATTATTGAATAGGAAAAAAATGTCCGGAAAGGGTGCTGAGACGATGAAGAAGTTGTTCCGAGTACTTGGCCTTTCCCTGCTGATGGTACTTTTGTGCTGTCCCAGCTCGGTTCTGGCCGCAGATGTAGTCTGGCAGTTGCAGTGGCAAGACGATGGCACCTTGCGGGAGGAAGTGCAGATCCAGGGTGGAGAGGTAACCGATCCAGACAGCACCTGGAAGAGCAGCTACCAAGGTGACTCCTTGCTTTTACAGCGGGAAACCGCTGGTTGGTCCAGCTATCAAAAACTGCCTGACCGTTTGCCTTTGCGGGTACGGGAGATCAATTTCGTTTTTGGCCAGATAACCTACTTGAGTATAGATTCACCGCCCAGCGAGGGGCTGTGGAACCAGCTGAAAGGCTTATCGGGATTTCGTTTGACTATAGGTGCACCTGGGTATTTTAAGATCAGCGAGACCAATAAGTGGGAAGAAATCCAGTATAGTTGGGATTGTCCGGATACCACCACCTGGCTGCCGACAGGCAGCCTGGCCAGAATAGTCACAGTGGATGGATTCCTGTCTGCAGTAGCCATTGTCCTCCTGGCTATGCTGATTATCGGCATAAAATTCCTGAACCGATTGAAGAAGGCAGATGAGATCATCGCGGAAGAATTTGCCTTGACACCCCCTGAAGAGTTGCCGCCTGACCAAGCAGAGACTCAATAATTAAGGCAGCGGGGCGACAAATCCCTTCCTGGTCATTAAATTCCAATAATCTTGACGCTTAGACTGAGTTGTGCTAACATTAATAATTGCCATTCAAAATGGAAAATGGTGACGTATGCCTATGTCCATTAAGAAATCGGTTTTTGCATAGAGAGCGAGGTTCATCTTTTAACCTTGCTTTTCACTCTTTCGCTACATACGAAAAAGGGGTGATTTAGTGGCTCATATCGAAAAATATGGTAATACCGAGAGGCTCACTTATTCTCAAATTGAAGAGGTAATCGAGCTGCCCAATCTGATCCAAATCCAGTTGAGTTCTTATGAATGGTTCCTGAATGAAGGTCTGCGCACCGCTCTGCAGGAAGTATTCCCCATTTCCGATTTCAGCGGCAATCTGGAACTTGATTTTGTGGATTACAGCCGGGGTGAACCCAAGTACTCGGTCTTGGAATGCAAAGAGAGAGACGTCAGTTATCAGGCCCCCCTCAAACTCAAGGTGCGCTTGACTGACAAGGAAAACGGCGAGATCAAAGAATCAGAAGTATATATGGGCGATCTGCCTTTGATGACCGAAAACGGGACCTTCATTATAAATGGAGCTGAACGTGTGGTAGTCAGCCAGTTGGTTAAATCGCCAGGGGTGTATTTCAACGAAAAATTGGACCTGGCCGGCAATTCATTGTTTGGGGCGACTGTCATTCCCAACCGGGGCGCCTGGTTCGAACTGGAGATGGACAGTGGCGGGGTAATCTATACCCGCATCGACAAGACCAGGAAGATACCGGTCACGGTTCTCTTAAGATGCCTGGGATATGAAACCAATGAGGCCATTTTGGAACTGTACAAGAATGACGAAGCTATCGAACGTACCTTGGAAAAAGACACCACCAGCAACAAAAAAGAGGCTCTGATCGAATTCTATCGTCGCCTTAGGCCAGGGGAAATGGCTACCGAAGACGCAGCCCAACAGCTTCTGAAAAATTTGTTCTTCGATCCGCGCCGCTATGATATGGCAGTGGTGGGCAGATATAAAGTAAATAAAAAACTCGGACTCAATATACCAGTTGAAACCAGGTATTTGACCATAGAAGATATTACCACCACGATCGGTTATATACTGAAACTGATCAAAGGCGAAGGCAAGACGGATGTGATAGATCATCTGGGCAATCGGCGTTTGCGCTCAATAGGGGAACTTCTGCAGAATCAGTTCCGCACCGGCCTGGTGCGCATGGAGCGGGTGGTGCGGGAACGCATGAGTATCCATGATGTGGAAACCCTGACCCCCCAGGTATTGATCAATATCCGCCCCATTACGGCGGCGGTGAAGGAGTTTTTTGGCAGTTCACAGTTGTCCCAGTTTATGGACCAGACCAATCCTTTGGCAGAACTGACTCACAAGCGGCGCCTCTCCGCCCTTGGGCCAGGTGGTCTTACCCGTGAACGAGCTGGCTTCCAGGTTCGAGACGTGCACCATTCCCACTATGGGCGGGTGTGTCCCATTGAGACCCCTGAGGGTCCAAATATCGGCTTGATCGGGTCACTGGCTACCTTTGCCCGGGTGAACGATTTCGGTTTTATCGAAACTCCTTACCGAAAAGTGGACAAAAAAACCGGCCGGGTTTTGAATGAAATAGTCTACCAGACCGCAGATGAGGAAGACGAATATATTGTCGCCCAGGCCAATGCCCCCCTGGATGAAAATGGATTTTTCGAGGACGACCGGGTGGAGGTGCGCTACTTCGAGGACATTTTGGAGGTCCCGGTGAACCAGGTAGACTATATGGACGTCTCCCCCAAGCAGGTTTTCAGTGTAGCTACCTCGCTGATCCCCTTCCTGGAGAACGATGACGCTAACCGGGCCCTTATGGGAGCCAACATGCAGCGGCAGGCGGTGCCGGTAATCAAAACCGAATCACCAATAGTTGGCACCGGTTTGGAATACAAAGCCGCCAAGGATTCCGGGGCGGTAGTTATCGCGCGCAAAGCTGGCACCATCAAAAAGGTGAGTGCCTCCCGCATAGTGCTGGAAACCGATGATGGGGAGACAATCCAATATCCCTTGCTGAAATTCATGCGTTCCAACCAGGGCACATGCTACAATCAGAGGCCTATAGTCAAGTTGGGTCAGCACGTGGAAGCAGATACGATCATAGCCGACGGACCCAGTACGGATCAGGGGGAACTAGCCTTGGGACGCAACGTGCTAGTGGCCTTCATGCCCTGGGAAGGGTACAACTATGAGGATGCTATCCTGATATCGGAAAAGATAGTCAAAGAGGATGTCTTTACATCCATCCATATAGAAGAGTATGAATGTGAAGCCCGCGACACCAAGTTGGGGCCGGAAGAAATCACCCGGGATATACCGAATGTCTCGGAAGAAATGCTGAAGAACCTGGATGAACAAGGGGTGATCCGGGTAGGTGCGGAAGTGAGGCCAGATGACATCCTGGTCGGAAAAGTCACTCCCAAGGGAGAGACGGAACTGACCCCGGAAGAGCGCCTGCTCCGGGCCATATTCGGCGAGAAAGCCCGGGAAGTGAGGGATTCATCCCTGCGGGTGCCCCATGGGGAAGCAGGCAAGATAGTGGCGGTTAAACGTTTTTCTCGGGAAAAAGGTGACGAACTGCCTCCCGGCGTAAATCGCCTGGTGAGAGTCTATATTGCCCAGAAACGCAAGATATCAGAGGGTGACAAGATGGCCGGACGCCATGGCAACAAGGGGGTTATCTCCCGGATACTGCCTGAGGAAGACATGCCCTTCCTGGCCGATGGCACACCGATACAGATCGTGCTTAATCCTTTGGGAGTTCCCTCCCGCATGAATATAGGCCAGATCCTGGAATGTCACATGGGTTGGGTTGCCAAGGAACTTGGCTATAAGATTGCCACCCCCATTTTTGATGGTGCCACCGAAGAGGATATCCGCGAACTAAGACTTGAAGCGGGGCTGCCGGAAAAAGGCAAAGCGTTGCTGCGGGACGGGCGTACCGGCGAATTTTTTGACCATGAGGTGACCGTGGGCTACCTGTATATGCTCAAACTCGCCCACCTGGTCGATGACAAGATACATGCCCGCTCCATCGGGCCATACTCACTGGTAACCCAGCAGCCCCTGGGGGGCAAGGCCCAGTTCGGAGGCCAGCGTTTCGGCGAGATGGAGGTCTGGGCTCTCGAAGCGTATGGAGCCGCCTACACCCTGCAAGAAATTCTCACCGTCAAGTCAGATGATGTAGTAGGAAGGCTGAAAACCTATGAATCGATAGTAAAAGGTGACAACATCCCAGAGCCGGGAGTACCGGAGGGATTTAAGGTTTTGATCAAGGAACTGCAGAGTCTGGCCCTGGATATTAGGATGCTGGGAGCTGACAACACCGAAATCCAGATAAAGGATATCGACCTCGAGGTAAACGAACAGGAAAAAGCCAGGGAACTGGGCATGGATTTACCTGAATTGACGGTTTCCGCTGGGGGCAATGTAGCCAAAGCCCTGGGACACCAGATGAGCAGCGAGGACTTCGACTTAAGCGAAGACGAGGAGGATAACGAACCAGATATATCCGGCGAATAGAGAGCCGGCCGGGAGACCTTCCCCGCGGTGTATAGTCTAAAGACCGGACAAAGCAACCAACCAAGGTTCCGATTATCTTCTGGAAGGGAGAGTACAATTTGACAGACGTAAACAATTTCGAGCGGATCAAAATATCCCTGGCATCTCCGGAACAAATACGCTCCTGGAGCAGCGGCGAAGTCAAAAAGCCCGAAACAATAAATTATAGGACCCTGAGGCCGGAAAAAGAAGGTTTGTTTTGCGAGAAAATTTTTGGCCCGGTGAAGGACTGGGAATGCCACTGCGGTAAATATAAACGGGTACGGCATCGGGGCATAGTCTGTGACCGGTGCGGCGTAGAAGTGACCACCTCCAAAGTCAGGCGGGAACGCATGGGCCATATAGAGTTGGCTGCTCCGGTCTGCCATATATGGTACTTGAAAGGCATTCCCAGCCGGATGGGACTCTTGCTTGACATGTCTCCCAAGGTACTGGAGAAGGTCATCTATTTTGTAAATTATATTGTCATTGATCCTGGCGATACCCCGCTTCTGAAAAAGCAGCTGCTCACCGAGCGGGAATACCGGGAGAACCGGGATAGGTACGGGGAAAGTTTTATAGCTTCCATAGGTGCGGAGGCAGTAAAGGACCTGCTCAGCGAAGTGGACCTGGAATCCTTGTCCCAGGAACTAAAAGATGAGATCAATACATCAACCGGCCAAAGAAAGGGCCGGGCAATCAAGCGCTTGGAAGTGACCGAATCTTTCCGCCTGTCCACCAATAATCCGGAGTGGATGATCCTTGACGTGCTGCCGGTAATACCGCCGGAGCTCAGGCCCATGGTGCAGCTGGACGGCGGGCGTTTTGCCACCTCCGACTTGAATGACCTGTATCGTCGGGTTATCAACCGCAACAACCGGTTGAAAAGACTG
>CAZYGL010000048.1:0-8776 GCA_964647335.1 uncultured Syntrophomonas sp.
TTGTGAGATGAACTTTGCAGCGTCAGGATTCCTTGATGAAGCTTTGCTGACTGCTGCGACTAATCCCTTATGGGTATCGGAAATAATAGCCAAACCTTCTCGAATCCTCTGATTCATATGATTTGAAGGTCTCAAACAATGCCTGTCTTCTTTTGGGCATTCGCGTTTGAAAACCGGATATTCACGTCAATACAAGGGCTATTCACGACGTTTGAAAGGGATTGGGAGAAATAACGACGAATTGATGAGGATAAATAGAGGAGGATAAAGGTGAAACTGTTCTCAGTAATTTACCTCCAGCAACGGTTACAAAAACACCAATTAAAATCGATAAAACTATATATGGGACATCTGATTCCGACACAATTACTTTAGTTCAGTTGGGGGATGCAAATTGGGGCCCAACAAAGGTCAAGAAAGGGAATAAGATTCTATTCTTACTTTGGAAAGATCTGACCATAAGTAATTACGAATATGGTTCCATACGCTACGAAGATACTGTGATCAATATCGATCAGGATGGAAAGTTAAATTCTTTGTCGAATGAGCCGGTTGTGGCTAAGTATGACGGAACTAATATTGAATTGATGGTCTATTTTTCAGGATTCCAAACAAAAAAGATCAATTATAACGCCCAGCTTAAAAGCCCAACTTTTTGGGGACGCTCCAATTCCATTGTTGAGAGAGGATTCAGGGAAGCTTGTTGGCAGCTAGAAGCAGATCCATCAGAGATAGCATAGATTCAGTAACGATGTCTGAAATGAGGGGTAGACCAGCCGTCCTCTACACCAAAGAACGACTGGTCTATAACCAAGGAGGTAGGCAATGGAGTCATCAATGAAGCATAAAATATTTAGGATTCAAAGGTCCTGAAATTGACGTAAATAACCGTTTTTCATACGCAAATAACATGCGGATTTAAGGATATTTGACGGTAACGTTCTGAACACACATGTGACATTCGCCGATAACAGGAATATAAATAGCTTGTAGCGGTTTTGCATGAAATTAATATGTACGAGCGACATTATGATCGGTTTTATTGAACAAGACAAATGACATCCGATTTTAATAAAAAAGAAAGCACTATAAACAACGTCATTGTACCTAAAAAGTGGCATAGCATTGTTTGTAAGGATCAGATCTATTATGGATATGGGAAAGCTATAGTAAATATTGTTCCATGGGATCCGGTGTCAATGCTAATACGAGCATCATGCCGTTCGGCAATCCAGTAGCAAATCGCTAATCCAAGTCCGGTTCCCTTCTCCTTTGTCGTAAAATAGGGGATACCTAATTTATTTACGATCTCGGCCGGTATCCCATCTCCATGGTCTTCAACCATTAGTCGGATTCCGTTTTGGTCTTCGCTTGTCCTGATGTAGAGGGCATTGCCAGTGGACATCGAATCCAGACCGTTTAGCACCAAATTTAGAACTAGTTGCCGCAGTTCTGCTTCATTAAACATGATTTCGCTTAAATTTTGGAGTTTCATATCAATCTGGATATTGCGTTTTGATGCCTCTAATTTTAATAATGGATAGAGTTTTTCCAAGCAAGCGTTCAAGTCGCCTGGTTTCAGTATCGCCTTTCTGTTCCTCGATAAGGAAAGAAAGTCAGTGATCATAAGATTGGCCCGATCGATCTCTTCCATCATTAAATCCAGGATTTCAAAATCGTCTTCATATTTCTTGTTATTCCGCATCACTTGAAGAAAGCCCCTGACGATGGTCTTTGCGTTGCGCACTTCATGAGCAATCCCTGCAGTCAATTCTCCGACCGGGTTGTAACAATCCGAAGAAGATTTCTGGCTATTATTTAATTCAAGTTCAGTAACATCGTTGGCTAACAAAAAAACACATGGCTTGTTATCCCATCTCATAACTGCTCCCGAAAGCAGTAAAGTCTTAGTCATGCCTTTCACTTCTATTATCGCTTCGTAATTTACAAAATATCTTCGTGAAGCAATTTGCTTTTTTATATGCAAATAATCACTCTCATGTAGCAAATGGCAGAGATCAGCCGTATGAATGAAAGGCATTTGTTCTTTTGTTAGTCCAGTTAATCTTAGGAATGCAGAATTGGCTTCAATAAGCCTATCAGTTTTAATTGAAATAATAACCATAGGCAGTGGATGAAGATGAAAAGCAGCTTGAAAATTCTTATTTGGCATTGCGGAATATCTCATTCTTACATATTGCTTTATCATTTGAAGCCATTCGCTGATCACCTCTTAGAATTATCCAAAACTCCTGAAAAAAGACAATACAATGGTTAATGTGTGTAACACTCATGCAAACGGATGTTGTATCTACGAAGCTGATTCACGACAATCCGATTCTGTAAATATGCCAACAAAAATAAAAGCAAATCCCTGTATGAAATAAAGCATAGTATCCCCGCTAAAGTCACCAAATTAAAAATGGGATTACAGAACAATTAGGCAGCACGTTCTAGATTCCCTGCCTTAATTTTGGTTATTCACGTCCGCAAAAGGGTTATTCGCGTCTTTTGGCAGGTATTGGGAGAATAAAAGTCGAATTTACAAAACAATAATTGAGAAGGAATGGGCTGAGGCATATTTAAGAAACTTTTTCGGAATAATTACACTTCCTCAATAAATCATATAATCATGAAAAAACAGAATTCGCAGTGGAATGAAGAGATACTAAGAAGTGGCTCGTAAGGAACCAATATTTTGGACAGCTGATATGCTGCTTAGGATATTGGTTTTTTGTTCATTCAAAGAATTGCCAGAATGCCACTTTTTTCAGGGGGATGCCCACCGGTAACTCGCAACAGTGATTTTGGTCTATGGGGAGAAATCTTTCTTGTGGGAGGGTATCATAATGCGAATGAATCACTTATTAATAATACTCTTTATGGTCATCGGCACAGTTGTTGCCGGCTGCGATGGTGCGAAAGATCAGGATCAGGAAGTTCCGATCGGCGATCTTATATTAAATCAGGAGAAAATCACTTCCGTACAAATTACTGAAGTTGAAGGAAACTCCAATCTTAGTCGTATCACGCTCACCGATCCTTCTGATATCGACTCTATGATAGCTATGGTAAAGGACATACCGTTGAAGCGTCTAACCTTTGAGGAGGAGCAGGCATTCATGCCGACCAGGATCATGGAGAAGCATTTGACTATTGCATTCGATGATAACATGAATCCCAATCGGATAATGCAGGGTGGGGTCTTCATGTGGCCGGATGGCTATATCTGGGCTTCTGATTTAGGTTCAATGTTAAGTTCGGCAAGAACCGGTTCATATTTGACAAAATCCACATATCCCGAGATTTACAACAGAATATATGCCAAAACGGGACACTAGTTGGCAAATTGATTGTTTGCGGTTCAAGCGGAGGACCGTAAATCCCGAAATCAACCGACCCCGTTTTTATAGGGAGGATGTTATGAAAAAGATAGCAATTTGCTTCTTCATCGTTGCGATAGGTTTATCGGGGAACTTTCCATCTTCTGCACCAAGCGGCAACTTAAATCAAGATGATGCGCCTACCGAGCAAGTGAATTCCCAATTCCAGTACATGGAGCCATTCTCACTGATCTAGATTGAAACTGCACTTACTCAAGCTGGATTGCTCCTCAACGATTACCAGGTAGAAGGCTGCGCTGATTTTGAAATATATAATGTAGTCCCCGCCATTTATTCAGTCAACGCCAGCAATCATAGACTCCTGATATATGTCTTCAAGAACATAGCTGATAGAAAAAAGGTATTGTGGTTTGGCGAGGCAGTCGACTTACCTTCAATGCTGGCTCACTTAGAAGGAGATCATCCTGGCCGGGCTTATGCAGTGGGTAATGTGTTAATGATTGATCTGCTGGATGCGAAATTGGCGCCAGAATTTACCCTCGAGGATGAATAGGTTTTATCGACCTTGCAGCAAGTGGCGCGTTCCTTGAACGGCAGTCAGGAGGTCGTCTTCGCTGCTAAAGGGACTCATTGGGATGCTCGTTATCTGGTTGATTACTATCAACACTGGTATAAAGATGATGGTGGTACCACCCATGTGGACCAGTATTCAAACCGGAAATGGGTAATAAAATATATCGGAACGGATCCAGAATCTATTCACAACACCTGGTACGAGTATGAAACACCGGTCAGCGGGGGCAGAGGCGACGGAATACTTGCCAAATCTGGCGAAGACTATTACTTGAAAATAGGTAGTGATGATCTCAGCAATAGCATCCCGGATAAAGACGATATAATCGCCTTGACAATTCGATGGGACGGTCAAGAGGCATCTCCCTTTTTAAAGGGTCTTGAACCGATTTCTTGGGACGGGCCGGGAGAATCCTTGAAGTTAAAAATAGCGGACTCCACCTTTTAGACGTGTTTATTTGAAAAGGAAAATGATAAGTGTTGCTTCTGAAGAAATTAATAGGGGGCATTATCTATGAAAGGACTATTTTGTCTTGTTATGGGACTAATCCTTATGCTTGTGGCTGGTTGCAGCCAGAGTGCCACAGGCGATGCAAAGACCGCAGCGGACTATGTTAAGTTTCAAGGATATGAAATTACAGCCCGCAAAGGAGAGACAGAGCACTATATCCTAGAGAAAAGCAAACTGTATGGGGGACTTGAGGCTCGACCATTTCAACAAGCATGGGGCGTACAAACGGTAGAACCGGATGGGTATTTTGGAAAAGAAATTCTTGTGTATGGATTCACGGTGAAAAATCACCCACTGGAAAAAATCTATAAGCAGAGTGATGGTACAAACGTATATATTATGCTGTCAGATGGTCAGATTATTGGCGGTTACTCCTTCCCAAATGCGGATGTATTGGGCGCATTCTCTTCATTGGATGGCGAAACTTTGGAAGAGGTAACCGGATTAAGTTTTCAGCAGTGGCGGCAAAAATGGAAAGAGAGGTATGGTCCCGATGAGCCCGATTCGATAAATCCGTTAACTCAATATGACCTCACGCGGCAGTTTGTGGAAACCCGCGGTTATAAGATCCTGGTGAATAGCGGAGCGAATCATGATCTGAAACTCCCCGGTTCTTTTGACGAAATTAAAAATGGGGTTCAGATTGGTGCTTTACTGAAAGAGAAGAACGAACTGTCGAAGCAGGTAGGATTGGACTTTTCCAACTATTTGGGCAAATCAGTAACGCTGGTTACTTACGGGGTGAAGACAAGGATAACGTTTTCGCAAACGCAGATCTGGTGATGGATGGGAATAAAATAGTGGGCTTCTGGGTTGATAATCATGGTGAGCCAGCTGATTTCAACGTCATAGTGAACGCGTATGAAGGCCAACAATTAAGTCATCATTACCCGCAAAACCTGAATATCCGGTGCAACAATGGTGGGGAGCAAATATGAAGAAAATAAACACGGCAATATTGTTGACTGCTTTAATAATCGGTCTTATCTGGTCCATTGTTCCCGAGGAGGAGCTGTATAAATTGGCACATCGGATAAAACATGGCAATGACCGAGTATACTACCATGACAGAACCTACTATTCACCCATAATTAAAACATTTGATGACTTGCCCGTTCCCGGAGATGAACTCATTCCAACCGGGGAGAAGGTGATAGGATTGCCGGTAATGGATACGCCAAGTTCAATGCAATTTCAAAAAGAGCGTAATGTTGTACCAGTTTTATTGATTCTTAAGCAATCGGATGACTATTTTCTTGTTTATGTTTTAAGCGGAGGGCCGTAAACTCAAACCAGTGGACTGCTCCAGATCCATTGGGCTCCTGACAGGATTTTTATATAGGGGTCTATTTGTATGAATATCAGATTGCCCAAGACAGGGAAGACTTTTATAGGGGTTTCCGCAGCCATTTTTGTCTCGAAGTTACTGGGCTTTGGGCGGGAAATTGTGTTTGCCTCCATTTTTGGTACCACAGTCCTTACCGACCTTTTCCAGATCATCTTCAGTTTTCCTGGTTATTTATTTACCAGTATCGGGACGGCTTTGTCATCCGTGAATATCGTGGATTTGACCTACTTTATAAAAAGTCGCACACGCGAGGAGCGCAACAAATACCTCTCTAATCTTTTTGCCCAGTTGTCCCTATGGGGCATTTTCCTATCATTGGCTGGCATTGTTTTCGCGCCGGCCCTGACCAATGTGATCGCGCCGGGGTTGAATGGCGAGGCGGTTGGCTTAGCGATACTCTTAACCCGCATTATGATTCCAACGCTATTGTTTGTGAGTCTTACCTACGTTGCTGCTGGAATTCTCCAAGTGCATGGGTATTTCTTGCTCTCATCATCCATCAGTATCCCGTTCAATCTGTTGATTATTATGGCGTTGCTACTCAAGGGAGACGATATCATCCTCCTAGGTTATGTGACCACATTGGGGTGGTTTTTGCAGTTCCTGATTCAGGTCCCGGTCCTATTAAGAGAGAAATATCGTTTTTCTTTCAAAATTGATTTTATGAATGAACATACGGTATTACTTTTCAAGCAGTTTGGGCCGATTCTGTTAGGCAACTCCCTCCTACAACTTTGCCTCATTATCGACCGTTCTTTTGCTTACAGGTTGGAGGTTGGCACGACCGCTGCCCTGGCCTTCGGCAGTAATCTGTTTGTGACTATTACCAGTATTTTTATCGTGGCTATGTCTACCGTAATTTTTCCTCGCTTGTCACAATATTGCTTAGATGGAGATACGGAACGCATCAGGGCACTACTGAAAATAATTTTCAAGATTCTGTTGTTTATTCTGCTCCCCTACCTAATCCTGGTGATGTTCTATCATCACCAGATTATCTCATTGGTGTATGAACGGGGAGCTTTCAAAGCTAGTTCTGCTTCCATGACCTCTCTGGCTTTCCTGGGATATAGTTTCGCGGTGTTAGGGTATGCCTGTCAGGAGATATTTAACCGGGTCTATTATGCACTCAGGAAGTTTAGAATACCCATGCAGGTAAGTGTTTTTTGTATTGGCTTGAAATTACTGTTAGATTTCATATTCTATAAAACGGCTGGAATTGCAGGGATCTCACTGTCTACTGCCGGCTGTCTCTTGCTATACGCAATTATCATGGGTTTCCCGCTGCACCGTAAGATGGGCGGTTTCATTGCGTGGGATTTATTAACATTCCTCATTCAGCTAGCTCTGCCGGTGGCAGGGTTGGTCGCGGTTGTCCTAGGAGGGCACCACCTACAACTTGATGGCAGACAGACTTTTATCGTTCCGCTTCTGATAAGCATCATTGCCTATCTGGGTATTGCTTATCTCAGCCCTATACGCCTAAAAATCCTAGGTCTGAAGGAGAATTAAAATCTCGTTCCTTAACCGAGCTTCGTCATAATTGCACAAGGAGGTTTCTATGAAAAAGCTGCTTATCTGCATGTTGGTCTTGGGCATAGCGATGTCAGGCTGTTCCAGTCAAAGGGTGCCAAATGAAAACTCCAGCCAGGTTGTACCGGCACCTGAGAATATGGAGCCCAGCTTTCAATATGACCAACCTTTGACCGTGGATGATGTGAAGTTAGCGTTTGATCAGTCCGGGCTAAGCCTTATTGAAGCTAAGGATATCGAGCCTCAAAAATATATGATCGATCAAATAAGTCCGTCGATTTTCTCGATCAACGACACTAAACAAATCCTTCATGTTTACATCTTCGAGGATACAATGGACCGCAAACAAGTTATTTGGGAAGGCGGAGATCACATCAGTTTACCCACGGTATTTACTTCTTTGCCCCAAGGATTTCTGACTGCGTCCTTCGTCACACGGAATGTGATAATAATCGATAGGCTGGACTTACGCCTGATGAATAATATCCCCTCAAGTGAGGAACAGGTTTTAAGAAAAATCGAAAGTATTGAGAACGCTCTAAACAACAGCCAGCTCATGGTATTTATCGCCAAAAGCCAGAACTGGGATGCACAGTACTTGGTTGAATATTATCAACATTGGTATAAAGATACTGCAGGACTCACACGTGTGGATCAGTCTGCTGTTGGTAAATGGTCAGTAAAATACATCGGACCTAATCCGGAATCAATCCAAGGTATCAAGTATGCCCTTAGAACACCTACCGGCAGGGGCAGCGGAAGCCGACGTTTCACAAAGGATGGCGAGGATTATTATCTAGGTCTGCCGAAAGATACAAGCAGCAGTATCCCAACCAGCAACAGCGAATGTATGCTGACAATCACCTGGCTTGGACAGGAAGAGACTCTGACTCTCCACCCCATCTTTTATTAACTTTAATTAGGGTGTGTAAATGTTTTGCGATGCACCGACATGATCGGAATACTGCGCGCCAAGATGGTTGAATTGGGGATGAGACTTGGCTTTCAGGATCCAGCCTTGTTTGAAGCAGCCAAAATCTCAAATAATTGATAATCCAACATTACAATATGAAATATGGGGCAGTATTAGACGGGAGGCAAGCATGAAAAAAGCAATGGCCATTTTAATCGCGATTTTATCAATTTCCGTGCTGATGTCCGGGTGGCTAGCCTGGCAATACAAGCACGCAAAGACTGAAAATGAAAAACTAAACCAGGAGATATCGGAATTACATCAAATGTTACCGCAACAACGTGAGAGTTTGACAATCAATTATGTAGACTATGATTACACAAATAGACTGGTGGAGAAAGAAATCAAGCTAATGGCTATGCCGCGCGAGGATGCTCCAATATTGAATATTATCAGACCCTATACGGCAGTCAAAGTCATCGATGCAGCGGCGGCTGATGAGCTTGGTTTGTGGTTATATGTAGAGATTCCCGTTAAAGCTACGCCCAGCAGCT
>CAZYGL010000049.1:0-8517 GCA_964647335.1 uncultured Syntrophomonas sp.
CGGCTCAGCGCATACCAGGAGGAAACCGGCAACATATTCAACCTGGAAGCCACCCCGGCTGAGGGGGTCTCCTACGGCATAGCCCGCAAGGACAAAGAACATTACCCGGATATCAAAGTAGCCAATGAAGAAGAGGTAGATCAGGGCGCCCAGCCCTATTACACCAATTCCACCCAACTGCCGGTCCACTATACCGATGACCTCTTCCAGGCTTTGAGCATCCAGGATGAACTGCAGACTTTATACACCGGCGGGACTACCTTTCATATCTTCCTGGGTGAAGCCGTTTCATCAGTGGAAGCAGTCAAGAAACTGGTCCGGAAGGTATGTGACCAGTTCGCGCTGCCCTATTTCACCATCACCCCAACCTTCAGCATCTGCCCCCAGCATGGCTACCTGAAGGGTGAGAATTACGAGTGCCCCCTGTGTGAAGCCGAAGGGATCAAGACTTCCTGTGAAGTCTATTCCCGGGTGGTAGGTTACCTGCGGCCGGTAGACCAGTGGAATGCCGGCAAACAGGAAGAGTTCCGGGAGAGGAAGACCTTCGATTCCGCAGTGATGTAGATTGACGACTCATGGCAGATTCAGAAAAACAGCAGCCTTGGCGCGGAATTCAGCTTTCCGCGCCTGTTTTTTGAGGTAAAATGGAATCATGAAATACGCAGGGATGATCAAACAGAGTCTGGTGGATTATCCCGGGGAGATAGCCACAGTGCTTTTTACCCGGGGCTGTAACCTGCGCTGTCCATTTTGCCACAATCCCGATCTATTGATAAAACCCAAGATAATGGTGAAACCCATCGACATCGAAGAAGTGCTGGAATTCATGCTGCAGAGGCGGGGCTTCCTGGACGGGGTGGTGATCAGCGGAGGGGAAGCTACGCTGAACGAGGACTTGCCTGCCGATATCGCCCGCCTCAAAGCCCTGGGATTCCTGGTCAAGCTGGATACCAATGGCAGCAATCCAGCCATGCTGGAGAGCCTGCTCCGCCACAACCTCCTCGATTATGTGGCCATGGACATCAAGGCCCCCCTGGACTTCAAGAAATACAAACTGGCCAGCGGCAGGCTCAGCTCAGAGGATTTCTTCAGCATACGCAGCTCGGTGCAGATGCTCAAGAATGCCAAGATCCAGGTTGAGTTCAGGACTACAGTGGTGCCGGTTTTGCATACTCCGGATGACATCGTGGAGATAGCCCGCTACATTGCCGGGGCGGAACTCTACACCCTGCAGCAGTTCAATCCCAGGATTACCCTGGATCCCGGTTATGCCAGGGTAGTGCCCTATTCGAAAGCGGAAATGAATGCCATAGCGGAGCAGTGTCAGCCCCTGGTTAAGGAAGTCCGGGTAGTCAACCTTTAGACATGCAGGAAAAGAAAAGCAAAATATGAGGGGCATCCCGGTAGGGATGCCCCTTTGCACAGCTTATGCCGCACCAAGAATCATTCGAATGCGAAATGATATTGAGTCAATCCCAGTTCATCCCTCATCTTGATCATGTCCTGCTGCAGGGCCTCATTGACCGGGACGCCTTGGTCTTTGCGTTCCTGCCAGGCCAGATATTCTTTTTCCCCGGCAGTATAGATCCGGGCCTCACCCGGAGCTTTGCGGGAGGCTCGCAGCTGGCGCAGGATATCACCGGTAATCGCTTTGAAAGCAGCCAGGTCGACAAAAGCTTCTATATCTACAGCCATGAAGAAATGCCCCAGGTGGTAGGGTTGGCGATTCCCCAGAGCATTGAATCCGGACAGGGCTTTCAAATATGAGCCGCCCTGCAGGGCAGCGGACAGGATTTCCACTACCGCCGCATATCCATAGCCTTTGTAGCCGCCAGTCACTTCCCCCAGCCCTCCCAGGGGAGTCAGGGCAGCCTGGCCGCTGACCAGGTCCTCCAGGATCTGGCGGGTGTCAGTGCGGGTGTGTCCCTCTGCATCTATCACCCAGCCGGGGGGGATATCCTTGCCTTCCCGGTCATATACTTCGATCTTGCCCCGCTGGGTTACTGAGGTGGCGCAGTCCAGCACGAAGGGGAAGGGCTCGTCGGTGGGGATGCCAAACGTGAGGGGATTGGTCCCCAGCATATTCTCTACTCCGAAAGTGGGGGCAATTGAAGGCCGGGCATTGGTGCCGGTGATGCCGATCATGCCTGCTTCCACCGCCATAAGGACGAAATATCCCGCAATACCATAATGACTGGAATTCCGGACTGCAACCATACCCATCCCGTATTGCCGGGCTTTGTCGATGGCCATCTGCATGGAGCGTTTGGCGATCACATGGCCCATGCCATCGTGCCCGTCTACTACAGCGGTAGTAGGTCCAGATCGCAGAATTTCGAAATCAGTCTGGGGATTCAATATGCCCTGTTTGATACGGTCATAATAGATGGGTTTCAGGCGGCCGATACCGTGCGAATCGATACCGCGCTTGTCAGCGGTGATCAAAACATCGGCACAGATAGTCGCCTCTTCCGAGGGGACCCCTACCCCCTGCAAAACATCCTGCATGAATTTTTCCAGGACAGCAAAATCAATATAGAAAATCTTTTCTGACATTTAGCCTTCCCCCTCTGCGGCCGGGTCACTTGGCCTAATCACCCTCTATTCTAACCCACCGGTGCCGAGTTGTGCAAAGGACAGCATTGCGGGATGCAATTTGGGGCAAAAACCCATATAATTAAAACGGATATTTCCCCTTACCAAGCCTGTCTGGCTAAAAAATTACTTGTGTTGAGGTGTGACCATGAAATTATGGGCTGGAAGATTTACCAAGGCCACGGATAAACTAACCGAGGATTTCAATGCTTCGATCGAGGTAGACAGCCGTATGTATCGGCAGGATATAGAGGGAAGCATTGCCCATGCAGCTATGCTGGCTAGGCAGGGGATCATAAGCCGGGCTGATTGCGACCAGATCGTAGCCGGGCTGAAGGAGATACGGGAGGAACTGGAAACCGGGCAACTGGAATTTAGCGTGGAAGCTGAAGATGTCCACATGAATATAGAGACCCTCCTGATCGCCAAAATCGGTGAGGTGGGGAAAAAATTGCATACTGCCCGCAGCCGCAATGACCAGGTAGCCCTGGATGTACGCCTCTACCTGCGGGACGAGATCCTGGAGGTAAGAAACCTGATCCTGGCACTACAGGAAGCCATACTGCAACTGGCTGCAGAACATATGGAAACCATCATGCCCGGATATACCCATATGCAAAAAGCCCAACCGGTCACCCTGGGTCACCACCTGCTGGCCTATTTCGAGATGCTGCGCCGTGACATAGGCCGTTTGGATGACTGCCGTAAGCGCCTCCTGGCTATGCCCCTGGGATCGGGAGCTCTGGCAGCTACCGGCTTCCCCCTGGACCGGGACTACGTGCGGGAACAGCTGGGTTTCACCGAGCTCACCCGCAACAGTCTAGACGGGGTCAGTGACCGTGATTTTGCCATCGAGTTCTGCAGTTTCGCCAGTATCCTGATGATGCATTTATCCCGCTGGGCAGAGGAATTGATCCTCTGGTCCACCGAGGAATTCTCCTTTATGACCTTAGACGATGCTTTCTCCACCGGTTCCTCCATCATGCCCCAGAAGAAAAATCCTGACATCGCTGAACTGGTCAGGGGCAAGACCGGCCGGGTGTATGGTGACCTCATCACCCTATTGACCCTGATGAAGGCTTTGCCCCTGGCTTATAACAAAGATATGCAGGAAGACAAGGAAGCACTGTTCGATGCTGTGGATACCGTGAAAAAATGCCTGTTGGTGTTCACCCCCATGCTGGTCACCGCCAGGTTCAACAAGCAGCAGATGGCCAAGGCGGCCCGGGGAAGTTTCACCAATGCCACCGACCTGGCCGACTACCTGGCAGGCAAGGGGCTGCCGTTCCGAGATGCCCATGCGGTGGTGGGCCAAGCGGTACTCTACTGCATCAATAATCATTGTGCCCTGGAGGAGTTGGAGCTTCCTACCTTGCAGCGGTTTTCCGAGCTGATCGACAAGGACGTATACCAGTCACTGGACATCAAAGCCTGTATTGCCCGGCGCAGCATCCCCGGGGGCCCTGCCCCGGTGGCAGTGGAAAGGGCTTTGGAGGAGTCCAGGCAATGGTTGGAGAGGATCAAGCATGGATAGTGAACGGTGTTTTTACGATCCTCAGGGACAGCTGGACCCGGAACTGGTCGAAGTCTGGGCCGAGACATTTTACCAGGGCCTGATGAAGATGATGAATGGATTCTACGGCCGGGCAGACATGGCAGAAGTATTGGCCAGTATGCAAAAGGTTCCCTTCAACCAACTGACTGCCCGGGAATTGGAAGGGGAAGAAACTGAGGTCATCGAGTTGGCCTTGGAGTATGTCAATGCTATCGCTGCCCGGGAGATCGAGTACCTGCAGGCCTATCTCGGCAAACTATAACCGCCCGGGTGCTGACTGCCAAACCTGATGGTTTGACATATATCAGAGACCCTAACAAATGAAGCAACCAGCAAGGATGGCAAGTCCAGACCGAAGAGGAGGGGGAAATGATGGATTATCAGTTTGAGGTGACCGCGCCCGACGCAATTCCGACCCTATCTATTCGTACCAGGGCTTCAGTAGAAAAGCTGCCCCAGGAGATGGGCCGGATATTCGGCCAGATCTACCAGTATTTGATGGAAATCGGAGAAAGACCAGGCAATGCCGCCTACAGCGGTTATTACAACATGGACATGAGCGACTTGGATGTAGAGATAGGATGGGTTTTGGAGAAACCCCTGCCCGGTAGGGGGGATATCATGGCTACAGAGATACCTGGAGGCAAGCAAGTCTCCTGCATGTACAAAGGTCCGTACAACAAGATGGAGCCTACTTATCAAGCTATGACTGCCTGGATGGCAGCTAATAACTACACCCCCACCGGAGTAGCCTATGAGTTTTACTATAATGATCCCAGCATGGTGCCGGTAAGCGAACTCCTGACCAAAATAGTTTTTCCTGTCCGGGAATAGCATACCTGCCGCGGCAGATGGAGGACGATAAGACTTGAAGAGATGGCATCTCCCAAATATTTTTGACTATTGGGATAATCAAGAGAAAAACTCCATTTTCGAAAATTCCCGGCTCATTGCTTCATATCCGATTGAAGAGCGGCAAGCCAGCGAAAACCAGATCAGGGAGGCTATATTTGATCATGCCGCGGCTATGAATGACAAACAGCTGGTCTATGCCGCCTTCATCATTGCTGACGACATCTATAAATCGGCCAACGAGATCAGCCTATTCATCCCGTATATAAAAGAATATCTTAAAGCTAGCGCCGGGACTTTTTATGAACTGCTCAAACAGAGAGGCTACTACCTGCACTATCTGACTAATACGGTCTTCGCTGGCAGCGCATTTCAAGGTTTTGTCCGGCCTTTGCATATTTTCTGGCAGTTTTTTGAACCCGCTGGTATACGTTATATCTGTCCCCACGCCATCGCCCTGGAGTTGATGCACCGGGACGGCATCAGCGAAAGTGATTTCGAGAAATACCTCCCCGAATACCTGCCCCGGGGCGAATCAGCCGGCAATAGTATCATCCATCGATGCCACATGGATAAAAAACACTATATCAATCTGCAGATCGATGGGGCCGACAGAAATTTTCGCAGTTCTTTCGCCCACGCTAAAGATAAAGGTGTCATCACCGTGCTACGCAGCGAGGTGCCGGTGAAAGGAACCTCCTGTACTGTCATATTTCCCGACGAGGACTTCAATGTACCGGCTTCATTCGGGAAAAGCAAGCTCAACTGATCATAAACATATTCACAACTGGAACTATTCCCAGCCCGCCGCCCAAGGCCGGTTGGGATTTTGTTTTGTGGCCATACAGTAAAAATTTTGGCCCCAAAAAGGAAATCATCCTGCGGTCATCGAAAAAGAAAATCGAGCATCCTTAAGTGGACCTTAAAAGATAAAGAGAGAGATTGGGATAGATGATCAGGTATTGAAAGGAGGGAATATATCCGTAGTGGGCTGTTGCCGATAGACATTATTTGCTTAAGGAATTGTCGCAGATTACTGAGGTCAAAAGAATGGCTGCAATAGTAATCCCGGCTGAATAGATGATGTCAACATCCCATAAGTGTTAATTTTGCCCCATTAGGGTATTTACCCTGAAAACCTGGTTTCCTGAGGGGAGTGATAACATGTATGCGATAATTGACAGATTTGAAGGAGACTATGCTGTTTGCGAGATTAACGGTGAGGAAATGGTGAGCATCGAGAGGTGCCTGGTGCCTCCAGAGGCTAGAGAGGGAAGCGCATTCGTACCCGGAACCAAGATCAGGAATGCGATTCAAGAGACCATGAAACGGCAAACGGTAATCGAGTAAAATTCGAAGCAATCATGCCAGCCATAATAAACAAATCTGATCTGTGGACCCGCCTGAGGGCGGGTCCTACGCTTTTAATAAGCCTTTGGGCTGCTTCAAATCCGGGCGGTTGGCCTCATAATAAGCGCTGCAGGAATCAGGATTGGGTGCAGGAAGGTTCTGAGGAGGCCGTGTCTTTGATATAATTTAATAAAATGCATAATGTACCTAAACAATTTTGAACAAGGAGCGAAGTATATGCGGGACAAATTATACAGTGACATGATCAGTGCCAGGAAGGAGAAAAACAAAGACCTGGTGTCAGCCCTTACTCTGGCCTGGGCTGAGATTACAGCCGCAGAAAAAACCGAGAAGTTGGAGAAATTACCTGACACCAGGTTCATCGCCATAATGAATAAACTGATTAAGCAAGATAAAGAGACCCTCGAAGCATTTCAAAAAAGGGGAGACCAGGAAAACATCGATTCCCTGGAAAAGAGAATTGCCATATTTCAGACTTACCTGCCGAAGCAATTGTCCGATGAGGAACTGGAGAGGATAGTCAGAGAGGTAATCGCCAAGACCGACCAGGACAAAATGAATATGGGTTCGATTATGAAAGCGGTAACTCCCCAGGTGGCAGGGGGCGCGGAGATGAGCAGAGTTTCAGCGTGTGTCAAAGCCATACTAAGCAAGGGATAAAGGAGGAATTAAGCCATGCAACATGAAATACAAAAATCAGATGAGCTAGAGAAAATGATCGAAGCCCTGATCCGTTATTACGATGGCAGCGAGGACTTTTTTGAGAAAGAATTGAAAGGCAAAAGCGAGGCAGTCATCCGGGAAATGTACAGAAAAGTATATGAAACCGATGAAGACAATACCCGGGTCGAGGAAGAAGAGGAAGATAGATAATTGGCTTTTGATTCCCTCTCATTGTTATAGTACAGACCTGCTTATTTGCTGCCGCCAGATGCTCTGATGACCATGTTTCCGCAATGTAAACCAGCTTCTTCTAATTTATTTCGAAGGAGTTGGTTTTTTTAAAAACTTTGCCATTCAGGAGTCAATACATTTAACCATGCTTTCTATGCAAATGACAAAACAACTCAGCAGGGAGGTATGAATGTGGACGCTTATTCTTGGTTGATTGTAGGTGGAATAGCTGGTATACTGGCCAAATTTCTGATGCTTGGAAATTCTGATGCAGGTTTGCTTCTAAACATCAGTTGCGGCCTAGTAGGTGCTTTTATCGGGAACTACGTGCTTGAAACCTTTGCTTTGGGAATTGCAGGATTCAATACAGGGAGCATCCTGGCAGAGACTTTTGGTGCGATGGTAATTATCCTGGTTGTGAACACCTTGATGAGAAAGAAAAATTAGTGCTTGGGGCAGAATATTTAATAACGGAGTTGGAGGAAAAAGGCGGAATTTATTATAAACAGCAGGGAGACTCAGTTGATGTTTTCGGATGTGGAACTTAAATTAAAAAAACGCAACAAAATATTGTTTTCCCGTGAAAGCCAATGCTTACAAGAGTTGATCAATTTAATTGAAATTCAAAATCACAGAGCCCTGGTTATGTGGGCATTGGATTGTGCCCAAACCACTCTCGCCCAATTTGAACAAAAATATCCCCTTGAAATCAGGCCGAGAAAAGCCTTGGAGCATAGTGAAGCTTGGGCTAGGGGTAAAATTAAGATGCCAAAGGCAAGGAGAGCCATATTAGATGCACATGCAGTGGCAAAAGAAATAAGTGATGATGAATATGGTGCTTTGGCTCATGCCATTGGTCATGCAGCGAGCACCGTTCATGTGGAAACCCATGCTTTGGGCCTCGTTTTTTATGAATTGACCTCTATTGTCCTAAAGTATGGCAAGCATAATTACGAAAAACCTGTTAGTGACAAGTTAGGTGACTATTGCCAGCGACTCATATACTGGCAAGAAAACACCGACAAACATGGATATGAGTGGGCTGACTTTTTAAAATATGATAATCGCCCCAACAAGGAAAAATTATTGAATGAAAAACGGAGATCAAAACTACCTGATTCTTGTCATTGACCAGTTTCTTCTATATAATTATTCATGCAAAAGCAGATGGTAGTTTGTAAGTACCTTGATAATCATGCCGATGTGGCTCAGTGGCAGAGCAGCTGATTCGTAATCAGCAGGTCGGCGGT
>CAZYGL010000050.1:0-8421 GCA_964647335.1 uncultured Syntrophomonas sp.
CAGGGTTCAGACGGGCGCAGGTTCTTGATTTCAGAGGAGGGGTAGCAGTGGTCAACATTTTAATGGCTGAGGAAGATTTGGAACTACTGGAAAAGGTAAAGCAAATTTTGGAGACTTCCCCGCGTCCCTACAATTTCTACCCGGCCACCAGCGCCAAGGAGTGTCGAGAGTGGCTGGACAGAGCCAAAATGGACATTGTGATCCTTGACACCGGTCTGCCTGGCAAATCGGGGATCGAAATGGCTCAGGAAATCAGAAGAATGCCCGGTTACGAATTTGCATGGATGATCATGACGAGCCCCGACTATGGCCAGGAGTCTGCAGCCTATCGCCACACCCATTGTTACGATTACCTGGTGAAACCCTATGACACAGAAAAATTGATTGATATCATCGAAAAGCTGGGGGAATACAAAATCACTCCCAAATCCGACGAAGACCGGGAGATGATGACCTTCAAACAGCGAGACCAGTTTATAAGGGTGCTGGCCAAGGACATATTATACATAGAAGTGATCGGCAACAATTCCACCCTCTATACATATTCCCACGTTTATTGCCTGCGAAAAATGTCCCTGCGCAGGCTCAAGATGATGCTGCCGGATTATTTCGTCCAGTGCCACAAATCCTTCCTGGTCAACCGTAACCAGGTGGAAGCGGTCCAGAAGGGGACTTTTGGATGGGAAATCAAACTTAAGAACTATAGCCGATCGGTGCCCAGCGGGGACAAATATAAGGAAAATGTGATGGCCTATGCATAAGGATGGGAACATCCAGAAATTTTATGGCTGAACCACCCCGTTTCGTCACCAGTCCCTTGAGTTTGTTTCTGCCAGGAGGTATATTGGGATATATCTATCAACAATCCTGCCCGAAAAAGGCTAGAATTAAGATAGCTAAGGTTTTCTGTTATGGGTCTTGATAAAGGCAAACCTGGTGAAAGCCAGGGACGCAAAGCTACGGGTCTAAAACCGTGAGGAGATGACGGCCGGGCTGCCAGGGGCGAATCAAAGCATTCGACACCTGCTCGGCAGCATCCGAGCAGGTTTTTTATTTCAGCAACCAAACCATCCGGCGGGGTATCGAGTCCTACCGAAAAAGGCAAACCTGGTGAAAGCCAGGGACGCAAAGTCGAGGGTCTAAGGGCAGCAATGCCTATGATAGCCTGGCTGCCGAAGAAGAGTCTTTTATTCCTGCTTGGTCAGCGGCCCGGGCAGGATTTTCTTTTTCGATGTTTCCGCATCCCCAGGATAAATCGGATTCCCATTCCAGGACTTAATAAGCCTGCAGCAATTATTCGATGAATTATTGCGTATAATTATTAGAAAGGGTAACAACATTACCAACGAGAAGCGCATTCAATCCGATACTTATTATTGTGGAAACGGCCCATAAATGTAATAAAACTCCATTAGAGGAGGCTTTTTGACTTGATACGATCTTTCTCGCAAAGAATCTATTTTATGATGCTAATTGATGCCCTTTTAGTGAATGGGGCCGTCTTTGCTGCTCTTCTATTCAGATTCGATGGTCACATACCCGGCGAATATCTGGTCAATTTCATTAAGCTTACACCTCTTCTGGCGGCAGTTAACCTTGGATGTCTGTATATATTCAAACTCTATGGACGAGTCTGGAAATATGCCAGCTGGGGTGAGTTAACATCCATATTTCTTTCGGCCTCCAGCAGTATGATATTAACGGTAATTATTATTGAAGCCTTTAGTTTACCCCGTTTACCCAGGACGGTATACATTCTGGGCTGGATATTCATCACATTAGCAATCGGGATTTCGCGCTTATGGTGGAGACTCCTCAAGAATCTCTTACCTAAAAAATATCATAGTGGGACCAAGGTCCTAATTGTTGGTGCTGGTGACGCAGGCGCTATGTTGGTGCATGAAATTCAGTCCAATCCTCATCTGGGATTGGAAGCAGTCGCTTTTGTAGATGACGATCCTAAAAAGATGGGCAAGATGATGTTAGGCTTACCTATCAAAGGTTCCCGCTATGATATCCCCGAAATGGTAGCCGATTTGGGGATCGAAGAAATAATAATTGCCATCCCCTCTATAAAAGGGCGTCCGATCCGGGGCATTGTCAATATATGTGAGGAGACGCCGGCCAAATTGAGAATCCTGCCCCATCTCTATCAGAGCAGTCAGGGCTCAATAATATCTCAAGTGCGCAGGGTCAAAATGGAAGACCTGCTCAGCCGCCATCCTGTGGAGATTGATTTACAGCAGGTTTGCGGATATGTGCAGGGAAGAACCGTACTTGTGACGGGCGGAGGCGGGTCTATCGGCTCAGAATTATGCCGTCAAATCGTAAAATTTTTGCCACGCCAGCTGATTATTATAGATAGTTCAGAAAATGACCTTTTTGATATTGAAATGGAACTAAAAAATTCGGGCTGGGGTCAGAAACTGGATACTGAACTCCTGGATATCAAGAACCGTGATCGGCTAGAAGCCGTATTCCAAAAATATAGGCCCCAATTGGTCTATCATGCAGCAGCATACAAGCATGTGCCTATGATGGAGAGGCATCCTGAAGCCGCATTGGCTAACAATGTACTTGGCACTCATAATGTGGCGGAAATGGCTGATAAATACCGTGCTGAAACTTTCATTCTTATATCTACCGACAAAGCTGTAAATCCGACTTCAGTCATGGGGGCCAGCAAACGCTTTGCGGAACTGGTTATCCAGGATATCAACCGGAACTCCACAACCAATTTCGCCGCGGTTCGATTCGGCAATGTGCTGGGAAGCCGGGGCAGTGTTATTCCAACTTTCGAGAAACAAATTGAGAAAGGTGGTCCAGTCACAGTTACTCACCCCGAAATGACACGTTATTTTATGACCATACCCGAAGCTGTGGAACTTGTCATTCAGGCTGGAGCAATGGCTAAAGGGGGAGAGGTCTTTGTGCTGGATATGGGTGAACCAGTGAAAATAGCTGATATCGCCAGGGATCTTATACGCTTATATGGATTCGAACCTGGGCAGGATATTGAGATCGTTTATACTGGGATCCGTCCTGGGGAAAAACTTTACGAAGAATTATTTTCCAGTCGTGAGGAAATGGCAGCAACCAAACACGAGCGCATATTTATAAGCAAGAAAGAGATGGATTCAAACTATACGGGAATTAATAAAAATATTGAGGAATGGGTCAGAGAAAAAAATTCCAATCGGGATGAAATAGTAAAATTATTTGCCGAACTTATCCCCGAATATCAAGGACCGCAGGGTTATGATCCGACCAATACCAAAGTAATCCCCATAAAGGCAGTTCGCTAGCCGCTGGATTCGTACATTAGGGTAGAAGATCTTGAGGAGTTATAAATAAGATGGCGGGGATTATGAATGAAACTAATAGACATACATTCGCATATCTTGCCGGGATTGGATGACGGAGCTCGCGACCTGCAGCAGACTATAGCTATGGCCAGAGCCGCTCAAGCGGATGGGATAAGCCATTTGGTGGCTACTCCCCATGTGATCAAAGGAGTTTACGAGAATCGCAAGGAAGACATATTAAAACAAGTATTGAATGTAAATTACTACTTGAGACATTCAAAAGTCGATGTGGTAATAATGCCAGGAGCCGAGTATCTATTGGACCCTGATTTGCCTCGGAGGATGAATGCTGGGGAACTGCTGACATTGAACAACACCGGTTCATATCTTTTGGTGGAATTACCTGTGGAAATGGTACCAGATTATGCCGAAGGGATTTTGGATGAACTGCAAAACCAGGGGATTACCCCGATTATTGCTCATCCCGAAAGAAACAGGGGACTTGCGGCCAAGCCGCACATCTTGCTGGATTGGTCAAAAAGAGGGGTGCTGGCACAGGTCACATCTACCAGCATCATGGGAGGTTTTGGTAGGGATGCTAAGAAGAGAGCATTAAAATACTTGGAAGTTGGCGCAGCTCAAATAATAGCCTCTGACGCACATGACGATCAGGGACGTGCACCATTGATATACTCTGCATGTATGGAGATAGAAAGACTGTGGGGCACAGAAATTGCCAGAAAATTGACTCGCATAAATCCTGAGAATATAATCAGAGGTAATCCTACTAAACCGACAATGCCTCAAAACGCCGGTACGGCCGGAGGGTATCTCAGGAAACTGCGCGCTGCTGGGGCGAACAGGTTCAACTTTTAGGGACAATATTAGAATCTAAATGCAGGAAGTTGCTTCCTACTACCCGAATTGCTTAAACAGACGCATATATACGAGAGGAGCGACAGTTTTGATCGAAACCCGATACAGTTTTAATGCCAGCAGAGTAGGTTCCGATGTGAGTCTCCAACAGATATTGAAGGTTGCAAAAAAAAGACGCACACTGATAATCTGTCTTACTTTATTGTGCGGTTTGCTGGCCGGTCTGGTGAGTTATCTATTCCTCTCTCCGATCTACCAAGCAAAGACTCTGCTTATGGTAACCGTAGCCTCAGAAAAACTTCAGACCCAGACTGCCATAACCAGGCAGGTAAGTCAGAACAGTCAGGGGGCAACCGTGACCAATGTTTCGACTATGCCAGTCTTGACAATGAACACCTATCTGGGGCAGCTCATGAGTGAGGAGGTCATGAAGAGGGTTTCAGAGAATTCAGATCTGCCGGGGCAGTCGGTGGGAAGTCTCTCAGCAAAAATCGATGCTAGTATAGTTCCGGACTCTAATCTGATTGAAGTCACTGTAGAGGATGAAAATCCGGAAACCGCTTATAAAATAGCCAATGCCCTATCCGAGCAGTATCTCAAACTCATGGAAGAATTCATGTTTTCCTCAGTAGTGGTGATCTCACCTGCGAATGTCCCGGAATACCCGATCAAACCGAATAAAAAATTCAACATTGCCGTAGCCTTGTTGGGAGGACTTATCATATCTTTCCTGCTCGCCTTCGTCCTGGAATATTTGGACAATACCCTCAAAAGCCCGGAAGATGTTAACCGCGAACTCAACCTGTCAGTGGTGGGCTTGATTCCGCTTAGAACAAATTTAAATACCCGGCAGGACGTATAGGGAGGTAAACAATGAGCCGCAACAGTAAGGTCGACGAAAAGAATCATGATCTGGCTTTGATCACATACAAGAGCCCAAAGTCTTCAATGTCCGAAGCCTATCGCATTTTACGAACTAATCTTGGATTTGCCGGAATGGAGCAGCCTTTTCGCTCAGTCTTGGTTACCAGTGCCGTAGCTGAAGACGGTAAATCTACTATTGTAGCCAATCTGGCCGTGGTTACGGCTCAGGCCGGCTACAATGTGATGCTGGTAGATTGCGATTTGCGTAAACCGGTTCAGCATAAAATATTTCAGATTCCCAACAATACAGGTTTTTCCAATTGCGTACTGAATCAGGAAGATCCCAATAAGGTTGCCTACAGTCTGTCTTTAAGCAACCTGAAAGTACTGACTAGTGGCCCAATACCCCCAAATCCTGCCGAGATACTCAATTCACAGCGGACCCGAAGTCTGTGGCCAACCCTGCAATCCCAATACGATTATGTATTTGTTGATTGTCCCCCAATATTGGCGGTCAGCGACGCCAGCATTTTAGCTTCCCAACTGGATGGAGCCTTACTTGTGGTCCGTTACGGAGTCACGCGTATCGAGCAGGCACAGCAGGCCCGAAACCAACTTATAAACGGCAATGCCCGGATACTGGGGGTAGTCATGAACCGGGTGAAGGTAGACAAGAAGCACACCTATGGGTATTACGGCTAATATCTACATGAAAAGAATATTGATACTGGCCAATAATATAGGCGGCCTGTACAAATTCCGAAAAGAATTGGTAGAGACTTTGCTGGAGCAGGGGAACCAGATTTATATTTCGGTGCCGGATGGTAGCTTCCGCATCCCTTTTGAACAGATGGGATGCATTTTCATAGACACCCCAATTGATAGGCGCGGAACTGATCCACTTGCAGATCTCAAGTTAATGCTTGGGTATCGTCGCGTGATAAAAGAAATCAAGCCAGCAGTGGTATTGACATACACAATCAAACCTAATATATATGGAGGACTGGCCTGTAGATACTTGCGCGTTCCATATATTGCCAATATTACTGGAATGGGCAGTGCCATTAACCAAGGCGGTATGTTCACCCGATTTATATTATCACTCTTAAAAAATGCACTGGGCGGAGCAACATGCGTATTCTTTCAGAACGATATGAACCGCCGATTTTTTATGCGCAGAAACCTGCTCACCGTACCTAGTCGGCTGATACCGGGCTCTGGAGTTAACCTGAGTGAACACTGCCTGGAGGAATACCCTGAAGAGGAACCCCTGAATTTTCTTTTTATGGGCAGGGTAATGAAAGAGAAGGGTGTTGATGAGTTGATGGCTGCTGCTGAGGTTATCAGGCAACGGTATCCCCAAACCGCCTTTCACATTCTGGGATCCTGTGAAGAAGAGTACTCAACGCGGCTGCAAAACTTACAGGAGAGGCAGATAATATGCTACCACGGGTTTCAGAAGGATGTACAAAGTTATCTGAGGTCGTGCCATGCGGTAGTGATGCCCTCATATCATGAAGGCATGTCCAATGTTTTACTGGAAGCAGCTGCCACTGGACGCCCTGTTTTGGCTTCCGACATTCCGGGTTGTCGTGAAGCCTTTGATGAAGGCATTTCGGGATTTGGATTCAGACCTCAGGATACAACAGCACTGATCGAAGCCCTGGAGAAATTTATCACGCTGCCCTATGAGAAGAAGAAACTGTTGGGCCTGGCGGGTCGGACCAAGATGGAGAAGGAGTATGATCGCCAATTGGTCATTGATGCCTATGTGGAAGAGATTGAAAAACTTGAGCAAAGAGGGGTATTAAAGCGTGGATTTATACCAAAAAATAGCTGATCGCCAAGAAAGCATTTCTCTGATCGGACTTGGTTACGTCGGTTTGCCCATCGCGGTGGCATTTGCGGAAAAGGCTGATGTGATTGGCTTTGATGTCAATGAGGACAAGATACAGCTATACAGGCAGGGCTTTGATCCGACCTGTGAAGTAGGGAATGAGGTTATTAAGAACTGCAAGGTAGATTTTACCAGCGATGAAAACCGATTACGGAATGCCAAATTCCATATCGTAGCAGTCCCGACTCCCATAAAAGCTGATAAGACCCCGGACTTGTTTCCGGTGGAATCAGCTAGTCATATATTAGGCCGGAATTTAGTCCCCGGATCAATAGTAGTATACGAGTCTACAGTATATCCGGGAGTTACTGAAGAGATATGCGTGCCGATATTGGAGCAGGAGTCCGGATTGCGCTGCGGGATAGATTTCAAAATCGGCTATTCACCTGAACGCATCAACCCGGGGGATAAAATTCACCGTTTGGAGACTATTATCAAAGTGGTATCTGCAATGGATCAGGAGAGTCTCGATGTCATAGCAGGGGTTTACGAACTGGTGGTGCAGGCTGGCGTGTACAGGGCGGAGAGCATAAAGGTAGCTGAAGCCGCTAAGGTTATCGAAAATAGCCAGCGCGACATAAATATCGCATTTATGAATGAATTGTCCATCATCTTCAACAAAATGGGAATCGATACCCGGGCGGTACTGGCTGCTGCAGGCACCAAATGGAACTTCCTGCAATTCGTCCCCGGCTTGGTGGGCGGTCACTGCATTGGAATCGATCCATATTATCTTACCTATAAAGCTGAACAACTGGGATATCATTCTCAGATCATCCTGTCCGGGCGCCGTATTAATGATGATATGGGGAAATACGTAACCGAGAACATAATTAAAAACCTAATTGGAGCGGACATACCCATAAAGAATGCCCGGGTGGCAATCTTGGGTTTCACTTTCAAAGAAGACTGCCCGGACACTCGCAACACCAGAGTTATAGACATCGTTCGCGAACTTGGTGAATATGGAATAAGTCCGTTAATTGCCGATCCGGTTGCAGACCGTGCCGAGGCCTGGCATGAGTATGGTATAGAATTTGTCGATATGGATGAATTACGAGATCTCGATGCTCTGATAATAGCCGTGTCCCATTCGGATTTTAAATACGTGGGTCTGGATGATATCGCCAAGATGTTTAAAGCTGGACCAAATCCGAGCAAAGTCATCATAGACATTAAAGGCATCCTGAACCGCCAAGCTGCCGAAGCGGCAGGATATCGTTACTGGAGGCTATAGTATGGGATATCATAATCTGCAATTTGCTTCTGACACCGTATTCCTGGTGACCGGTGGTGCAGGTTTCATCGGTTCGAACTTGTGTGAAACAATCCTGCAGATGGGCTATACGGTAAGATGCCTGGACAACTTGTCTACCGGGAAAAGAGAGAACATTGCCGATTTTTTGGCCCACCCACAGTTTACGATGATAGAGGGGGACGTAAGAAATCTGGAAACATGCCTGGCAGCCTGTTCCGAAG
>CAZYGL010000051.1:0-8412 GCA_964647335.1 uncultured Syntrophomonas sp.
GTTGATTGCATTCAAGCATAACATAATTGGTAATGTCTACGATATTGTTGATAGGGCGTATCCCTGCACCTATCAGTCTCGACTGTATCCATGCAGGGGATTCCCCTACCTTGACGTTTCTTATCACCCGGGCAGTATATCTGGGGCAAAGGTCCGGAGCCTCTATTTCGACCTTGATTTCATCTTCTGTCCGGGTTTGGCTTTCCACCAGTTCAATTACAGGAATAGCAACATCCGCATGGTTTAGTGCAGCTATTTCCCGGGCCAGGTTTATCATCCCCAGGCAGTCGCCCCGGTTAGGGGTCAGGTCCAGTTCCAGCAGGCTGTCCCCTTCTACATGCTCCACACCTTCAATGGCAATCCCGGCCATGGTCAGGCGATGGGCCAATTCCTCGGGGCTCCAATTGAAGCTGACATATTCTTTTAACCAGTTTATCGAAACTCCCATCTTTTCACCTCCTAAAATTGGGTCAGGAAACGTTTGTCATTGTCATAAAAGAGGCGCAGGTCATTGATGCCAAATTTAAGCATGGCAATCCGTTCAATGCCCATGCCGAAGGCGAAACCGGTCACTTTTTCAGGATCGTAGCCTCCGAACTGCAGCACTCGGGGATTTACCATCCCCGCACCAAGTATTTCCAGCCAGCCGGTGTGGGAGCACACCCGGCAGCCTGCCCCCTGGCAATTGACACAGGAGATGTCCATCTCCGCGCTCGGTTCAGTAAAGGGGAAGAAACTGGGCCGGTATCTGACCTTGACCTGTTCCCCGAAAACTTTTTGAGCAAAAAGCATAAGAATCCCTTTCAGGTTGGCAAAAGTAATATTTTCATCGATCAAAAGCCCCTCCACCTGATTGAACATCGGTGAATGAGTGGCATCATCATCCTTGCGGTAGACTTTGCCCGGGACGATTATCTTGACCGGGATCTGAGGCGCCATTTTCTCCATTGTCCTGACCTGAACCGGAGAAGTATGAGTTCGAAGCAGCATCTGTTCCGTTATATAGAAAGAATCCTGCATATCACGGGCTGGGTGATCATGGGGGATATTAAGGGCTTCGAAATTATAATAATCGGTCTCAATTTCCGGTCCCTCAGCTACAGCAAAACCCATGCCCGTGAAAATGGCCTTGATTTCGTTGGTAACCCTGCTGATCGGGTGTATCCCTCCCACCGGCAGCGGCAACCCCGGCAGGGTGATGTCGATCTTCTCACTCTGCAAACGCTCATCAAGTTCGGCCTTTTTTAGCTCTGCCGTTTTGGCATCGATAAGATTCTCCAGTTGGTTTTTGATATCATTGGCTGTTTTTCCAGCCTCTGCCCTTTCCTCTCCCGCCAGGTCTTTCAGTCCCCGGAGTATCTGCGTCATCTCACCTTTGCGTCCCAAGATTCTTACTTTGATCTCATTCAAAGCTTCAAAACTGCTGACCACCGCAATTTCTTTTTCGGTATCATTTTTAATCAGTTTCAGTCGCTCGATCATTTTCCTATCCTCCCCTTATTAAATTATTTGGATATTGTACGAAGTTCCATCTGCCCAGATGCATTTGCAGAAAAATAAAAGAACTTTCATCCCCCAGGGACGAAAGCACTATTCCGTGGTACCACCCTAATTAATCGGAGCCTAGGATCCGATTCACTCAATGCCTGTAACGGTGGCTACCGGTTGGATCTACTGCTACTTCAATCCTCAGCTCACAGGTGAATTCGCCTGCTTCTTGCTTAGCCCCACTCTCAGTCGGTGGTGTGGCCTCCCTGGAAGTAGATAGGGCAGGTTACTGGTCCTGGTCATCGCCTTTGGTTTTATTGCTCGTATTGCTCGGTTAGGCGCTTATACATGATGTAAAAAATGATACAGCCCGATGTTTCAAAAAGCTGCCACAGGATTTCGGCTTCATTGTGCATAACTGGCTTTTCCTCCATTTAGCCTCCGGAAGCTGGTTACCATTGCAGATATATCGGCAAGATTGCAACTGTGGTTAGGTTCGTAAACGTGACTGTCTCGCTATCTCAGCAATTATTATAGCACAGGCTGCCGCTACATTCAAAGAATCAACCTGAGGATTCATGGGTATTTTTATAAATGCCTGGCAGCGTTGTTTCAAGTCTTCACTGACTCCTTCAGCTTCATTGCCAAAAATAAGCACCAGAGGCGCGGTTAAAGCCAGCAAATCATAATCCTGACCTTTATCCAGGTCTGTAGCCATAAAAAGGTAGCCATGCTGCCGCAACTGTTCGAGGTGCAGAGCAGTAATATCGGCAAATATCGGCACATTGAGAATTGCGCCCATTGAGGCGCGCACCACCTTGGGGCTGAGGTGATCAACGCATTCACGCCCCAGCATGATGCCGTCTATTCCCAGCGCCCAGGCACTTCGCAAAATACTGCCCATATTGCCTGGATCAGATATCCGGTCCAGGAGGAGTATGACGCCCCTGCGGGCAAGCATTTGTGGCCAATCCCAGTGCGGATTATGCATGACCAGAGCTATTCCCTGGGGCTGTTCCGTGCTGCAGATGTGACGTATGATCTTTTTATCTGTGGCAAATATCTTGGTAGGCTCAAAATCCTGGAGCAAATCCCGATCTGCTGCCAGCTGTTCCTCTACGAAAATCGCAGCAATCAGCTCAGGCCTGCGCTTGGCTTCCATAGCCGCCCTGCGCCCTTCGATGAGAAACATCTCAAGTTCCTGCCGATATTTGCGTTTTTTCAAGCTTGCGGCCTGCTTGACCTGGGGATTCTCCAGCGAGGTTATCTTGTACATCCCATTCCCTCCAGGTTTACCGATATCCATTACAATCACGGGCCTAATTTCCCCTAGTAAAAAAGCATGGCTCTGCAGCCATGCTTAAATAAGATCATTGCGTGAATCAGGATCTAAACAGCCTTTTTGGCCACATCGGCCAACTCGGCAAATCCTTGGGGATCGGCAATGGCCAGTTCAGCCAATACTTTTCGATTAATATCGATACCAGCAACTTTGAGGCCATGCATCATGCGGCTGTAGGTCGTCCCGTTTTCACGAGCTGCTGCATTTATTCGTGCAATCCACAACTGCCGGAATTCTCTCTTCTTCAACTTCCGGTGGGCATAGGCATAGGCTCCAGATTTCATTACCTGCTGATTGGCAACTTTGAACAATTTATGCTTGCTTCCGAAATAGCCTTTGGCTAGCTTCAAAATCTTCTTGTGTCTTTTGTGGGTAATTACTCCGCGCTTTACTCTCGGCATCTATTTGTCCTCCCCTAATCTATTTGTAAGGAATCAATTTAGAAATATTTTTCTGTTCCACTTCGCTGACCAAACCGGCTTTGCGCAGTTTCCGCTTTCTTTTGGGACTTTTGCTGGTGAGCAGGTGACTGGCGTAGGCCTTGGCTCTTTTAATAATACCTGTACCGGTCTTTTTGAATCTTTTCGCGGCTCCGCGGTGGGTCTTCATTTTTGGCATTTTGGAAATGTCCTCCTTCTATTCGTTTTCGCTTTTATCTTTGTCTAGTTTGGGAACTAGAATCATGACCATGTTGCGTCCTTCAACTTTTGGACTCTTTTCCACCGAAGATATATCGGATAATTCTTTGGCCAGTTGTATGCAAAGTTTTTCCCCTAGTTCCGGATGAGTGATCTGCCGACCCCGGAACATGATGGTAAATTTGAGTTTATCACCTGCAGTCAAAAACTTGCGGGCATTTTTGGCCTTGACCTGGAAGTCATGTTCTTCGATATTAGGCCGCATCTTGACCTCTTTGATGGAGATAATCTTCTGCTTTTTCCGCGATTCCTTCTCCCGCTTGCTCTGTTCAAACTTGAATTTGCCATAATCCATCATACGGCAAACCGGCGGTTTTGCGGAAGGAGCTACCTCAACCAGATCTACTCCTTTTTCCTCCGCCAGAGCCAGAGCTTCGCGTATGGGCACTATCCCCAGCTGTTCTCCGTCTTCACTGACCAACCTGACTTCCTTGACCCGGATATCTTCGTTGACTCTCCAATCCTTGCTTATAAGAAATTCACCCCCTAATAAATGTGAAAAAGCGGGTTTCAAAAACCCGCTTCTTAATCAAATCACAGCCTGCGATCCATCTGCAACAAGATCAAGCAAAATGGATGCCTGTTATGATGACCTTACGAACCGCAGTTGTAAGGTGAGAAGCCGAGCTCCTGCTTTGCTATGTCCATTGGCAATAATAACATAATGATAGACAAAACGCAACTGCTTACCGGCTACTATCTTATAGCCCGACTGTTGATTTCCTGCAGTATCATTGCCACAAAATCATCTGTCGCCATAGCACCCAGGTCTCCTTCTCTGCGGTGGCGAACCGCAACGCTCTTGGCCTCGACTTCCTTGTCCCCGACCACTAGCAGGTAGGGACTCTTTTGCAGCTGCCCCTCCCGGATTTTGTAACCTATTTTTTCACTGCGCTTGTCGACTTCAGCCCTGATCCCCTTTTCATTAATTTCTGCCATAATCCGGCCAGCATATTCGTGCTGTCTTTCGGTTATGGGCAGCACCCTCACCTGAACTGGAGCCAGCCAGGCCGGAAATGCGCCAGCAAAATGTTCGGTCAGAATACCGATAAATCTTTCGATGCTGCCATATATGACCCGGTGGATCATTACCGGTCGGTGTTTTTCCCCATCCTCGCCTATATAGGTCAGGTCAAATTTCTCCGGCATCTGGAAGTCCAGCTGAATGGTCCCGCACTGCCAGGTCCGGTCCAGTGAATCCTGCAAGTGAAAATCTATCTTGGGTCCGTAGAAAGCTCCGTCACCTGCATTGATTTTGTAGGGCAGCCCTCTTTCATCAAGGGCTTGTTTAAGGGTGTTGGTTGCTAATTCCCAAGCTTCTGCCGAGCCCATAGACTTCTCAGGCCGGGTCGAAAGCTCCACATGATAAGGAAATCCGAACAAGCCATAGAATTTGTCCACCAGGTCGATGACTCCCTTGATTTCGGTGACCATCTGTTCGGGCAGCATAAATATATGGGCATCGTCCTGGGTAAAGGCCCTTACCCTCATTAAACCGTGCAGAACCCCGGAAAGTTCATGGCGGTGTACCAGACCCATTTCACAAACCCGCAAAGGCAGTTCCCGGTAGCTGTGCAGGCTCTGCTTGTAAACCAGCATCCCTCCCGGGCAGTTCATGGGCTTTACGCAATAGTTTTCATCATCGATTACAGTAAAATACATGTTCTCCTTGTAATTGTCCCAGTGACCAGATCGATGCCACAGTTCTTCATTGAGTATTATTGGAGTGCGCACCTCAGAATATCCGGCTTTCTGGTGTTCTTCCCGCCAGAATTTCTCCAGCTCATTGCGCAGTATCATGCCTTTGGGCAGGAAAAACGGAAAACCAGGTCCCTCATCCAACAGCACGAACAAACCTAATTCCCGGCCCAATTTGCGGTGATCTCGTTTCTTGGCTTCTTCCAGTTTGTGCAGGTAATCTTCCAGCATGGCTTTTTTCGGAAATGACGTAGCGTAGATGCGCTGCAGCATCTTGTTGTTTTCACTGCCCCGCCAGTATGCACCAGCTACACTCATCAGCTTAATGGCCTTGACTCTGCCAGTGGAAGGCAGATGGGGGCCAGCGCAAAGGTCCACAAATTCACCTTGCTGATAAACACTGATAATCGCATCTTCAGGCAGGGCTTCAATCAGCTCGACTTTATAGTCTTCATTTCTTTCCCTGAAAAACAGCAGGGCTTCTTCCCTGGACATTTCCCGGCGGATTATGGGGTAATCGCTTTTAATAATGGATTCCATCTCGGTTTCGATCAGCTTGAAATCCTCCGGTGTAAAAGTATGCAAAGTATCGAAATCGTAATAAAAACCCTTGTCGACAGCGGGTCCTATGGCATATTTGGCATCTGGCCAAAGTCTTTTAATGGCCTGAGCCATGATGTGAGATGAAGAATGGCGATACACGTCCTTGGCTTTTGCATCTTCCCAGTCCAGTATCTCCAGTTCACCGTCATTGAACACCTCAGCGTTCAGGTCAATGACTTTTCCATTAAACAAAGCTGCCACAGCGTTTTTCGCTATTTTGGGGCTTATACTCTCCGCTACCTGTAAAAGAGTAGTTCCCTCTGCGAATTCGCGTTGGCTGCCGTCTTTCATATTGATATGAACCATTTCTACACCTCCAGATTGGAAAAACCAGTTGGGATGGACCTGATCAAACCTGATCCGGGCTTAATTCCGCGTCTATGCTATGATCCCAACCAAATCTAACCTTGCTATCTCAATAGAATAACAGATTTATACCTCTCCCGCAAACAAATCCGGACTCCTCAAACCTCTCGTCATGCCCACTAAATTAACTGATTCAGGGTTCGAAGGAAGTACGTTCATGACTATTGAACCCTGGATTTCTTTGTTATAATGAAGTTGACTTAATCTTGAAAGGAGCGATCATATGATCACCGTCATAGCGAAATTGAGTCTCAAGCCTGGCAAGTTGTCGGTTTTCATTGAAGCTTGGGCTGAGCTGGTGCAGGAATACCTTAAAGAACCGGCTTGCCATGCGTTTAACGTGTTTGTGGACAAGAAAAATGAAAATGTATGTTACGTGATCGGCAAATGGGATGATGAAGAAGCCTATCAATATCACCTTGAGTCACCTGCTTATAAGAGAGCTTATACCTATTCCATCGGCTGGCTGACCAGGGAACCTGAGACCACAATTTGCAGGGAAGTCATTTGACCTTCAATCAGGAATGAAAATGCTGGAGATAACGATACTAAAAACGAGTCTTGCGGCTCGTTTTTTGATGAAAGTGTGGCACATCAGCTGCGATGGCAGCAATTATATATTTGTGAGAGTTTATCCGGTAGTATATAGATACCAGGAACAATCTGGATAATGAGGAGGTTGGATTTATGGCGTTTTTCAAGGACTTAGGCAAAAAAATCAGCGAAGGTGTACAGGACGCATCCGAAAAAGCAGCTGAATTGGTGGAAGTCAACAAACTCAACTTCGCAATCTCCAAGGAAAAAAATGCAATCGATGAAACCAAGCGACAAATCGGCGACAAGATTTTCGCCATGTATCAGGCAGGGCAGACTATACCGGATACTTTAACTGATGAATTAACGAGCATCGGCTCTCACCTCCAGGCAATTGCCGGATTTGAAGCCAAAATCAGCGAGTTAAAGAGCGGCCCAGGTGGCCAAAAGGCTGAAACAATGGCGGCAGACACTTCGACTCCTGCCGAAACTGTTCCTAGCTCTGAAACGGTAAGATTCTGCGGCAACTGCGGCGCAGCTTTGGCTGAAGGATCTGCGTTCTGCGGCGAATGCGGGCAGAAAACCCAATAGATTTGAATAGGAGGTATTGCCAGTGATTTGTACGGAATGTGGATATGAGGCCGGAAACGGCAAGTTCTGTGTCCAGTGTGGAGCTCCTCTGGGAACCGCCCCTCCTGCTCCCACAGAAACCTCGGAAATACCTGCAGCTCCTTCAGCCGCTGCCAGTGGCGGCCAACGCATGCGCAGGGCCCACGAGGTGGAGTTCAAGATTTATGGAGAGGACCTGCAGTTTGTAGAGATAATGCTGGATCCCCAGGAAACCATCGTCGCTGAAGCTGGAGCCATGATGTATATGGACTCCTCCATAAAAATGGAAACCATATTCGGTGATGGATCCGGAAAAACCGGGAGCGATCTCAAGAGCAAGCTGTTCTCTGCCGGAAAAAGGGTGCTAACTGGAGAGAGCTTGTTTATGACCGCTTTTACCAACCTGGGCGGCAGCAAGAAATGTGTATCTTTCGCAGCTCCGTATCCAGGAAGGGTGGTAGTTTTTGACCTGACAGATTTTGGAGGCACCCTCCTCTGTCAGAAGGATGCTTTTCTCTGCGCTGCCAAGGGAATTTCCATAGGCATCGCTTTCCAGAAGAAAATCGGAGTGGGTTTATTCGGCGGAGAAGGCTTCATCATGCAGAAGCTGGAGGGTGATGGCTTGACTTTCATGCACGCCGGCGGATGCATCATCAAAAAAGAGCTGGCACGTGGAGAAACCCTGCAGTTGGATACGGGCTGCCTGGTAGCCTTGACCCAGACAGTCAATTATGATATCCAGTTTGCCGGGGATATCAAAAGCGCCCTTTTCGGGGGCGAAGGTCTGGTCCTGGCCACATTGACCGGGCCCGGTACGGTATGGCTGCAATCTCTGCCATTTTCACGCCTGGCCAATCGTATCTATTCCGCCAGCCGGGCAGGCAAGAGCAAGGACGAAGGCAGCCTCTTGGGCAACATAGGCCTGGAAACCTTCTTCGGCGGCGGCGATTAAACGGAGCAAAAATAAAGAATTATGTAACGAAAAATACCGGGGCTCAAAACCCCGGTATTATGCTTTGCTATGGTGGGTCGTACAAGATTCGAACTTGTGGCTTCTTCCGCGTCAAGGAAGCA
>CAZYGL010000052.1:0-8372 GCA_964647335.1 uncultured Syntrophomonas sp.
CACGTCTTTGGCATCAGATTCCCTGCGGCTGTTAAGCAGGGCTTGCATATAGATGATGAGCTGCAGGGCAATTCCGTAATAGACATCAGATAAGCGGAGTTCTGCCTGACCGGATTTATAGTCAATAATCTTGACATAATCCGATTCTCCGTTGTCCAGCAGGTCGACCCGGTCGATCCTTCCCTCCAGGTAGAGTTTGTCCCCTGATCCTAGCTCTACCTCAATGGGAGGGAAAGTGCCATCCCGGCCAAAACTGACTTCGTGTTCCAGGGGTTCGAATTCACCCCGTTTAAGATGCTCGGTCAGGATCCAGATGGTCCGCCGGGCAATGCGTTTCAGACGCAGGGCCAGGTATGTGTAACGATGGGAGCTGGCGAAAATCCCATGACCATGCCTGGGAATGAGTTCATCCATGACCCGGTTGGCAATACGCTCGGCATCAGCCCGTTGCAGACTGAACCAGTCCAGGTTGTCACGGCTCAGCTGCTTCACAAAATCCAGCAGGCAGTGATGAAACAGCTCTCCGATATCAGGTGGTGCCACTTCATACACAAGCCTTTCCTGGGGACTCAATCCGTAGCGCACGAAATGGGCAAAAGGGCATTGCACGAATTGCTCGATCCTGGACACGGTGGTGCGTATGGGTTGGGAATAGAGCAGGCGAGCCTGGTCCCTGCCGATGTCATCCGCCTGGTTGTGATGAACCAGGGCTTTTTGCAGCCAGGCCAAGCGAGGCTGCCATTCAAGCTGGGACGAATACCAGCCTTTCACATCGATCCAGACATCCTCTATGGGCTTTCCGTCCTCAGATAGGCGCAGATTTTGCACCAGGTATTTAAAGGTACTGGCAGGTGTGGTGACCTGATGCAGTTCCAGGTGACGATGGCTGACTACATCGGTCTTCACCTGGAGAGCGGGAAACAAGCGCTTTAGCCGATCTATCAGAAGGGAGGGGCGCACAGCCTTGCCATCCCCATCAGCCAGGGCAAAGGAAATCCCCAGGTAATTCCTGGGTTTGCTCAAGGCATCGTATAGCAACAGCCGTTCTTCGGCCAAAAGCATCTGGCTTTCAAAATCCAGGTCAAATCCCGATTCCTGAAGTTTCATCTTCTCTCTCTCGGACAACAGGCCTTCTGTTTCCCCCAGGGCGGGCAAAATCCCGTCATTGGCTCCCAGTACCAGCAAAGCCTTGACATCCTGGCTTTTGGTCCTCTGGATACTCCCCACCAGGACCTGATCCACCGTGGTAGGAATTATCCCCACTTCAATAGCCGCAAAGCCAGATTCCAGAATGTTCAGGTATTCCCGCAGAGAAATCTCCTGATCTCCCATTATCTCAACCATCTGGTCAAAAATATCTATGACTATATTCCAAATTTGGGCATTCTCACGGACTGCTTCATAACGACCGCCCCTTTCCAGGGCTTCGATCCATTCCTGCAGCCTGGCCTGGATACCGGCTTCAAGCAAATAGTTGAAATGGGCCCGGCAGAACTTCTCCACCTGGTTTTTTCCCGCCCAGGCCTTTTCCAGGGTGGTTAGAGGACTTACGAACGTTTCGCGCCAGTGGTTGACTTGCTCCCCCGGTTCGCCTATAGGGAGGTCGAAAGGCCGTTTCCAGGCCGAACCCCTGATCCCATAGCCTAGGACTATATTCTCCAACTCTTCTGCAGCATCATCGTCAAGAGGGGTCAAGCCGGTCTTTATGAGGGTAAAGACGTCATAGTATTTGTAACCCTTGCGGATCACTTCTCCGCTGGAGAGCAATACTTTAATCAAGGGATTGTTCATTATATCGCGCATTTTGTCCATGAAAACCGGGATTTTATACTCATTAAAAACTCTTTTGATCAGGCCTCCATAGTGGCTCATATCATTACAGACCACGGCCACTTCCTTCCAGCGCCAGGCTCTTTCTCGCACCAGGTGGATTATTTGCGCGGCCGCAAACTCAACCTCACTGCAGAGATTGGCAGCAGCAAATACCTCCAGGCTTTCAGTTTCAGACGGGTATTTGCTGGCCGGGTAAGCATGGAGCTCCCGCTCCAGATGGGCCAAGGCCGGGTCTTTTCCTTCAGAGGAGGGCAATGGGGAGAGGCAGATGAATTCTTCTGCCAGGTGATGTCTCCCCGCCAGGTTCCGGATTTTTTCCAGGCTTCTTCGCGACAGGGCAAAAAGCTCCCGATCCCTGGCCCTGGATTCATGATCCAAAGTCAGGCATACACTGATTTCCGCAGCAAGTGGCATGAGCTTGTCCAGTATCATCAGGGTCTGGGAGGAGAATGTAGTGTAGCTGTCCAACCAGATACGAGCGCCGTTGACCAACTGGGACATGGCAATTTTTTCGCACAGGAGATTCATGTAATCTTCGTTGTCCAAGTAGCGCCCCGCCAGGTATTGCGTGAATCCTGCGTAGAGGACCCCGATTTCATGAACTTTCTCATTAAGCAAGGGCTCGCCTGGGAGCCCAGAGCACTCCAGCAGTTGGTTGGGATCTATGTTCTGCCGCTTGAGTTCTCCTATCATATCGCTTAGCTGGGAAATAAACCCTTCCTGGGCGGCTGCTTTTTTGTACAAGGTCAACCGGGGGCTCAATCCGTCTGCTACCTTGCGCAGAATCATCTGTTTGCCCTGCTCGTTGAGTAAAGTTCTGGTCGTCCCCCCTACCTCACTAAAAACCCTTCCTGCCAAGCGCGAAAAGCTTAGCACTTCCGCCCGCATCAAGCCTGGCAGGTTCATTTTACCCAGCAGGTCTCTTTCCGCCTGCAAGGTGAATTGTTCAGGAACCAGCAGTATCAGTTGCTCCTGGCTCCCATCCAACAAGGACTGTTTTATTTCTTCCATAACCCGCTGGCTTTTGCCGCTGCCAGCCCTTCCCAGTATATAGCGCATGCCCTGATTACCTCCGCCCTCGGGAATCGTAAAGCCAATTATTTAATCCATATTGTTTATGATTCGCTCGCGGGGAGGAAATTCCTTTAGCTATGGCCAATATAGCCAAGAGAGGACAGCTGAACTGGGTGGGCCAACTTCGTCACCGCAGAGGAGGAGTATAGCATGCAATACAAGCAAGGATCCATAGGCAGGGTGATCGTTGCCAAGCTGGAACACGGCGATGATCTGCTCCGTGAAATCAACAACCTGTTACGGTCTGAAGGACTGGAATCGGGCATACTTTTTATGATCGGGGCATTACAGTCCGGTTCACTGGTTGTTGGACCAGAATGCTGCTCGGTACCCCCCGAACCGATGTGGAAGGATTTCAGTGATGGCCGGGAAGTGGTGGGAATAGCCACAGTATTCAGCCAGGCCGGGGAACCGAGCCTGCATTTCCATGCCTCCCTGGGCCGGGGGGATGAGGCCTTGACTGGCTGCATAAGGAAAGGAGCCCGGGTTTACCTGGTAGTTGAGGTGATAGTCCTGGAGTTGTTGGGAACCGGGGCTATGCGAACCCTGGATCCCCTGACGGGCATGGCCATGCTGGGCTTTTGAGCAAAACCGACACTGGGGCATCATGCCCCGCACCACTCATGATCATATAAGAAAAGCCTCCGCCCGAGAGCGGAGGCTTTTGATTCTGAGCTGGTTCTAGTACTCGAATATGTCGACCGGGAGGTCGATAGCTGAAGTGTCGGCATCCATAATGATTTCCGCCAGAGACCAGACATTGGGCACCACATTGTGCAGGTAATACTTGGCACTGGCAACCTTGCCGCTGTAGAAGTTGTAATCGTAATGGTCGGCTCCCACTTCTTTAGCCCGTTTAGCTGCCAGAACAGCCTGGTCCAGGAGCAGGCGGCCGCAGTATAACTGGGAGGTGGCGGTCAATACCCGGCGGGAATAGAGCGGGATTAGAGACAGGTTGCTCTTCATGTATCCCGCATAAGTCGTGATCATTTCCTGATATGCTTTGAGGGCTTTGCCCAGGATCACAAATTCTTTGGCCAGGTCGGCATTGTCCTTATTGGCTTCACAGAAATCGAACATTTCCTTGAGCCAGCTGCCGAATACACTGCCGCCCTTCATGGTCATCTTGCGCCCTACCAGGTCCAGGGACTGGATGAAGTTGGTTCCTTCCCAGATGGAGTAGATCTTGGAATCCCGGGCGATTTGTTCCACCGGATATTCAGAACAATAGCCATAGCCGCCATAGGACTGGATAGCTTCCGCAATCAAGCCCCAGGATTCATCAGTGGGATAGGCCTTGCATAGAGGCGTAGTCATCTCGATCAGATCGGCGGCTGCCTTGCGTACGGCCGGATCGGGATCCCGGTGACGCTGGTCGAAAGCCAGGTAGACCCGGTACATCATAGCCCGGATGGCATCTACATGGGCTTTGCCCAACATCAGGGTGCGCTTGATGTCCTCGTGGTTGATGATGGCTACCCGTCCAGCTTTGGGATTGGTAAAGGGCCGTCCCTGGATTCTCTCTTTGGCATTGTCCCGGGCATTGCCGAAAGCGTTGATGATGCAGGATAGGGCCATATGACCAGTCTCCATGCGGGCCAGGTTCATCATCTGGAACATCTGGGCCATTCCTTCACCCTTGCCTTCGTTTTCGCGGGGATCTATTCCCAAGAGCCAGCCGCGGCACTGGCCGTTTTCGCCAGCAGCCAGGGATGCGGTTACCGAACCGTGCTGGCCCATCTTGTGCTCGATGCCGGTGGTTTGGAAATCATTTTCTTCCATGCTGCCGTCCTCGTTGACCCAGTACTTGGGCACCACGAACAATGAGATACCGCCGGTGCCAGCTTTGGCTCCCTCGATGCGGGCCAGGAAAAGGTGGATGATGTTTTCTGTGAAATCATTATCACCGCCGGTTATAAAGATCTTGTTGCCCTTAATGTTGAAGATACGGGGATGGTCGGTAGGATATGCCTTGGAAAGGATGTCACCCACGTCAGAACCGGCGCTGGGTTCAGTCAGGCACATGGTTCCCGCCCAGGTTCCGTCCATCATCTTGGGCAGGAACATAGCTTTCAGTTTATCATCGCCGAAGCTCTGGATCAAATCGGCTGCGCCGCTGGTCAGCAGCACATAGGGCATGAAAGTAGGATTTGCGGCACAGATCAGTTCCCATACCGCAGCATGGAGCATTTCCGGCAAAACCATGGCATCTTCGGAATTGTCTATATTGCTGGTGCCCCAGCCCTCGCTCTGCAGTTTCTTGAAAAGCGGACCGTAGCTGGGCGGAAGGGTCACTTTGCCGTCTTTAAAGACTACCGGATTGGTTTCGTTTTCGTTGTTAGTGGGTTCGATCACTTCTTTACACATCTTGAGGATGGGCTGCAGCACCGCTTTGATGTCGTCCCGGGAATAGTAATCCGCGAACTGGGGATAACTGAAAACCCCTTCAGTCGGCAGCCATTCACCGATGATGAACTCATAATCTCTGATATTATTGATTGCAAAATTGGATGCCATTTATTGTATCCCTCCGTTTCCTGAACTGATTTCGTTTGGAGCGCATGATTTTGAAAGAGGCGGGTGATGGCTGTGCAAAGAACCATCACCCTAAAAAATAAAATTAAGAGGAGGTGTTATATCTCTCTGGTCCACAGGGAGGCCATTGCCGGTCCGCCGCCCACGCACAGGGAAGCACCGCCCACGGTTTTCCCGAGTCTCTCCAGCTCGTAATACAAGCTGACGATAATGCGCAGCGCCGTGCAGCCTACCGGGTGTCCCAGACCGATACCGGAGCCGTTGTTGTTGATGTTGCCATCCTGTTCGAAAGTACCGATATTCATATCGATATCGGCAACTTCCTTGATCATCTTGCCCACCCCGATTACCTGAGCGGCAAAGGCTTCGTTGATCTCCCAGTATTCTACGTCGGAATACTTCATGCCCGCCTCTTTCAAGCACTTGGGAATGGCTACTGCCGGGCCCAAGCCCATGACCTTGGCATCTACGCCTTCGGAGCAGACATTGATCAGTTTCATCAAGGGTTTGATCCCCAGTTCGTCAGCTTTTTTCTTGGTCATCAGGACTACCGCAGCAGAAGCGTCATTGATACCCGAGGCATTAGCTGCAGTTACTACTCCGTCCTTCTTGAAGGCTGCACCCAGTCTGGCCATGGACTCCAGGCTTGCCCCCCGGATGGGATGCTCGTCGTTTTCGAACAGGAATTCCTTTTTGCCTTTCTTGACCGTTACAGGAACGATCTCTCTCTTGAAACGGCCTTCGTCAACAGCCCGGACTGCCCGCTGATGGCTCAAAAGGGCCAGGGCATCACATTCCTGACGGGTAATCCCATATTTCTCGGCGATATTCTCAGCCGTATTGCCCATGTGACCACCAGCCAGCTGACAGACCAAACCATCGGACAGCATAGCATCCTGGGCCTTGGTATCAGCCATGCGTGCTCCCCATCTCATGGCTTGAAGCAGGTAAGGGATATTGCTCATGCTCTCAGTGCCCACTACCAGCGCGATATCGTTTTTACCCAGCTGCAGTTTCATGGCTGCCATTTCCAGGGCCCGCATGCCGGAGGCGCAGTTCTGATTGACCATGCTGGCGCTGGATTCCACTGACATCCCGATCTGCTGGGATATGATCCGGGCAGGCAGGGAACCATTGCCATGGTGCAGACACATGCCCAGGACTATTTCATCGATCTGTTTCATATCTATGCCAGCCCGATTGACTGCTTCTATAGCCACGAGCTTGCTCAGATCATTGGCCCTAAGGGACTGCAGTGATCCGCCGTAATCCCCTATGGGAGTGCGGCAAGCACTGACCATTACAACTTCGTTCAATTCAAATGCCATAATATTTTGTCTCCTTTTCATAAAATGTGGGATATAAATTTTACCCAGGCTTCTTATCAAAGCAGTTAGACGATTTTGTTGCTCTTGACCCAGATTTTCATCTTGTCGGCTTCGGCAATCAACTCGTCCCGCAGGTCGGGATGGGCCAGGTTGATTAAGGCTTCGGCCCGCTCATAGGTGCTCCTGGCTTTCATGTTGGCGATGCCGTATTCGGTCACTACATAGTAGTTCATGGAACGGGGTACAGTGACTACCCCCCCTGGAGTCAGATAAGGCACAATTCTTGATTTCAGGTTGCCATCCTTGTCCTTGTAGGTCGAGGTCAGGCAGACCAGGCCTTTGCCTCCCTTGGAACCATAAGATCCGAAGATGAAGTCTAGCTGTCCGCCGGTGCCGGATATATGACGTATGCCGGAGGATTCAGAAACCACCTGGCTGAACAGATCGATCTCCACCGCGTTGTTGATACAGACCATATTGTCCTGCTGGCGAATCACCGCCGGGTCATTGGTATAGCTTACCGGGAAGCTGGCACAGAATGGGTTGTTATCCAAGAAGTCATACAGCTTCTTGGTACCCATAGCGAAAGTATAGGCCATCCGGCCTTTGTCTAATTGCTTGCACAGATTAGTGATGCGACCTGCATCATACATGTCTACAAAGGAGTCTACCAGCATCTCGGTGTGGACCCCCAGGTTCTTCAGGTCGGACTGGGCGATCATGGCTCCTACCGCATTGGGCATGGCTCCAATCCCCAGCTGTATACAGGCCCCGTCCTGGATCTGTTCCAGGACTATGGAGGCTATCGCCTTATCAGTTTCGGTGATGGGCAGTTCCGGCAGGTTGATCAGGGGCTTGTGGTCACCTTCCACGAAATAGTCTATTTCCGTAACATGCATGGACTCCCTGAGCCCTCCCAGGCAGCGGGGTACCGATTCATTGATCTCCGCCACTACTATCTTAGCTGCATCGCACACCGCATGGGTTATGGAGTTGGTTGTGCCAAGGTTGCAGAAGCCATGTTTGTCTGGAGGTGTGACCTTGATCAGGGCCACATCAACCGGCACATAGCCCCGCTCATAGAAACTGGGTCCTTCATGGTAGGTGAGGGAGATATAGTTGCACAGGTTTTTATCCTGTAGCTTGCGGCTGGCTCCGCTGAAATGCCAGTCATTATAGATGAAATGCTTTCTCTCCGGGTCAGCCAACACCGCCTGGGGAGCCCAAGGACATGTGACAGTTCTAATAGTGACGTTCTCCAGTTCATCCTTGCGCTTTGCCAGGGCTGCATCCAGGACATGTGAATTCATCACGAATTCTCCATAGTGCACCAGATCACCTGATTTGACTACTTTCACCGCCTCGTCTGCAGTGACAAATTTGTTTTTATAATCCTTCTCGAAATTCAAGTCCATTCCTCCTCTTCAAATCATCACACTTGGCTGGGGAAGGTTTGGGCTTCAGGGCCCGGTGAGAAAACAAGCAATTCTTATTTGCCCTTGAACGCAGGTTTGCGTTTCTCGACAAATGCGGTCATGCCCTCGAATTTGTCTTCGGTGGCGCAGCTCATGCCGAACATATCGGATTCGATGCTCATGGCGG
>CAZYGL010000053.1:0-8162 GCA_964647335.1 uncultured Syntrophomonas sp.
TACCGGTTGGCCCTGGAAGCTGCCTGCCGGCAGCTCAAACAGGGCTCTGATCCAGGAAGCGGGTGGAGAGAATAGAGACCCGCATTGAACGGATACGTTCCTATATGCGTGAGCAGCGGCTGGACGCCTTTTTGGTCAGCAAGCCGGAGAATGTCCGTTACTTGTCGGGTTTCACCGGCGGGGCCGACGCCTGGCTGCTGGTTAGTGCTGACGAAAACTACATCCTGACCGATGGCCGTTATCTGGAGCAGGTAGGCCGTGAATGCAGCCACTGGGAACTGGTCCGAGTAGAAAGGGCCAGGCTTGACAGCCTGGCTGCGATTTGCGATAAATATAATAGCTTGGGAGCGGAAAGCGCCCATCTGAGCTACGATATGTTCCAGCAGATTGCGGTTCGATTGAGCTTGCAGATTACAGCCCAGTCCGGACTCATAGAAAGTTTCCGCATGATCAAGGAAGATAACGAGCTCCTCTTGCTGCAGGAGGCGGCTAGGATTGGGGATCGGGTCTTCTGCCTGGTCTGTGAAGAGATCCGGCCCGGTCAGAGCGAGCGGCAGGTGGCCAACCGGATCGCCTATTTGCTCAAGGAGGAGGGCTGCAGCCAGGAATCTTTTCCAACTATTGCGGTTGCTGGTGAAAATGCGGCTCTTCCCCATGGCCAGCCCGGTGAACGGCTGCTGCAGGCGGGTGATATGCTGACCCTTGACTTCGGAGGTTTTTACCAGGGATATGCTGGGGATATGACCAGAACAGTGGTTATAGGGCAGGCCTCCCCGGATCTCCAGGACGTTTATGCAATACTGCTGGAAGTCCAGAAAATGGGATTAAGTGCAGTGCGGGCCGGGGTGAGCGGGCGGCAGGTGGATGCCGTAGTTCGTGATGCCCTGGAGGAGCATGGCTTGGCTCAGTATTTTCAACACGGGACCGGGCACGGAGTCGGTCTGGAGATTCATGAATACCCGACCCTGTCACGCTGGTATGACCACAGACTCGAGGCTAATATGGTGGTTACAGTTGAACCGGGTATATACATTCCCGGGTGGGGTGGGATCCGCATCGAAGATACGGTCATCGTCCTGGAAGGTGGATGTGAGGTGATAACTCATTCACCCAAGGACCTATTAATTATATGATGGAGGGATAGAATGATCTCAGTTAATGACTTCAAAACCGGTGTTACGGTGGAGCTGGAAGGTCAGGTATACCAGGTGGTGGATTTCCAGCACGTTAAGCCCGGTAAAGGTGCTGCTTTTGTCCGCGCCAAACTGAAAAACGTCAAGTCTGGTGGTGTAGTTGAAAAAACCTTCCGCGGTGGGGAAAAATTGCACCGGGCTCATCTGGATAAACGAGCTATGCAGTATCTATACAAAGATGGGGATGCTTATGTTTTCATGGATAATGACAACTACGAGCAAATCACCATTTCAGCAGGTGATATAGGCGATGGTGTCAAGTGGCTGCTGGAGAACATGAATATACAGGTTTTGATGTACCAGAGCGAAATAATGGGGGTCGAAATGCCCAATTTCGTTGAACTGACCGTAGTGGAGACTGAACCGGGAGTTAAAGGTGATACGGCTACCGGTGCTTCCAAGCTGGCCAAACTGGAGTCCGGTGCCAGCGTGCAGGTGCCGCTGTTTATCAATACTGGTGACCGCCTGCGGATCGACACCCGGACCGGCGAATATATGGAGCGTTGTTGATCAAAGCCAGCTCCCCGGTATGATTCATATACAGTCGCCGGTTCCAGTGGAGCCAGTATACATATTGCCGGAATATTGAACTAAATATGGTTTGTCAATATAATTATACTGTCGGAGTATTGAAGCGTACTCAGGCCCAGGGCCTGAGTATGTTGCATTGAGGGGAAATGTTGCCCGGTCAGAGGGCAGCAGGGGGAGAAGATGGCAAAGCTAAGAATAACCGATACCAGCCTGAGAGACGGGCATCAGAGCCTTTGGTCCACCCGCATGACCGGTGTGGATATGGGCCCCATATTGGAGAAACTTGACGAAATCGGCTACCATTCCCTGGAGGTTTGGGGAGGAGCCACTTTTGACGTGTGTATCCGGTATCTCAATGAGGATCCCTGGGAACGGCTGCGTGCCATCAGGCGTAAAATAAAGAAGACCAAACTGCAGATGCTCCTCAGAGGCCAGACACTGGTAGGCTATTCTCATTACCCGGATGATGTGGTGGAGAGATTCGTTGCCCGGGCAGCCGAGAATGGCATCGATATTTTCAGGGTTTTTGACGCACTGAATGATATCCGTAACCTGGAGACCTGCATGCGTGCAGCCAAACAGACCGGCAAACATGTCCAAGCTTGCCTTGTCTATACAATCAGTCCGGTTCATTCCCTGGAGCATTTTGTACAAACCGCCCTGGCTTTGCAGGACATGGGGGCTGATTCGATATGCATCAAAGATATGGCTGGCCTGTTGGCCCCTTACCCAGCCTATGAACTGGTCAAGACTTTGAAAGAAAGAGTGCACCTCCCGGTTCAGCTGCATACCCATTATATCGGAGGACTGGCAGTCGTGAGCTGTATCAAAGCGGCGGAAGCGGGGGTGGATGTGATCGATACGGCCAGTGTTCCCCTGGCCTTTGGTTCTTCACAGCCGCCAGTCGAGACCATTGTCCGGGCTTTGCAGGGCACTCCCTGGGATACCGGACTTAATCTCCACGAGTTGTTTGAGGTCGCCAACTATATAGAGCAGGTACGTATCCAAAAAGGATTCGCCCGAGGGATCACCAGGATCTCCGACATGAAGGTATTTGAACACCAGGTCCCAGGAGGAATGATTTCAAACTTCGTGACCCAGCTGGAGGAACAGAAGGCCTCAGAACGTTTGGATGAAGTGCTGGAGGAAATCCCCCGGGTCAGAAAGGACCTGGGTTACCCGCCCTTGGTTACACCCACCAGCCAGATTGTGGGCACCCAGGCGGTTTTAAACGTTTTGCTGGGAGAACGCTATAAATTGTGCCCGGGTGAAGTCAAGGACTATGTGCGCGGTCTCTACGGCAAACCGCCTACCCCGATCGAGGAGGATATCAGGAAAAAGATCATCGGGGACGCAGAGGTCATAACCGTCAGGCCTGCTGACCTGCTCCCTCCCGCATGGGAGAAGGGGAAAGAGGAGATGGCCGGCATATCGGTGCAAGAAGAAGACATCCTGACTTACATCCTGTTCCCCCAGGTAGCTCGCAAATTTTTCGCAAACCGCAACCAAAAAGCGCTCAAAGAAGGGGATGAAGAGATCAAAACGCCCCCGCAGGAGCTTGTCAGCACGACAGTTGTTGGCACGAAGCCGATTATTGAGGAGGAAGAAGAGATGAACCTGGATGAGATCCGTGAATTGATAGCAATGCTCGAAAAGTCAAGCCTGGCAGAACTGGAACTGCAGAGAGACAATTTCAAGATCAGCCTGCGCAAGGCGTCGAGCCAGGGCCAAGTTGTCTTCAGTGCATCCCCGCCCGCGGTTGCTCCGGTCATGCACACTTTACCTGAACCAGCCGCAGAGATAATCGCTGAAGAGAAGCTGGTCCCTGTCAAATCACCGATGGTAGGAACCTTCTACGCTGCCGGATCACCTGAGGCTGAGCCATATGTGAAGATCGGTGACCGTGTCAGTAAAGGCCAGACCCTGTGTATTGTGGAAGCGATGAAACTCATGAATGAGATCAAAGCAGAGGTGGAAGGAACCGTTGCTGAGGTCAAGGTTTCCAACGCCCAGGCGGTTGAATATGATCAGGTTTTGTTCCTGATCAGGAAAGACTAGGGGTGATATTTTGTTTGCCAAGGTCTTAATTGCCAACCGCGGTGAGATTGCGGTGCGGATCATCAGGGCCTGCCAGGAGATGAATATCTCTACCGTAGCCGTTTATTCACAAGCGGACAAAGACAGCCTGCACGCGCGGATGGCTGATGAAGCTGTATGTATAGGCGGAGCGCCGGCTACCCAAAGCTACCTGCATATTGCGAATATCATATCGGCGGCGGAAAACACCGGCTGCCAGGCCATCCACCCGGGATATGGATTTTTGGCCGAAAATTCCTATTTCGCTGAATTATGTGAAGCTAACCACATCAAGTTCATCGGGCCTCCTCCCCAGGTTATCGACCTGCTGGGAGACAAAGTGAAATCCAAAGAGTTGGCTAAAAAGGTTGGTGTCCCGGTTGTACCCGGGAGTGAGGGAGCAGCAAAATCTTTGGAGGAGGCTCAGGAACTGGCTGAATCGATTGGGTACCCGGTTATTATCAAAGCTTCGGCTGGGGGTGGGGGGCGCGGCATGCGGCTGGCCCACAGTCCGGCTTCATTGAAAGATGCCCTTGCGATGGCCAGGATGGAAGCCAGTGCTGCTTTCGGCAATGATGAGATATACATCGAAAAATACATAGAGGAACCGCGCCATATAGAGATACAAGTCCTGGGAGACGAACACGGGCATATTATTCATTTGGGCGAGAGGGATTGTTCCCTGCAGCGGCGCCACCAGAAATTATTGGAAGAGGCTCCTTCATCCCTGCTCGATGATCATCTGCGTGCCCGTATGGGGGAAGTGGCTATCAAAGCAGCCCGGGCGGCTGGGTACTGCAATGCCGGAACCGTTGAATTCCTGGTTGACAAACATAAAAACTTCTATTTCATCGAGATGAATACCCGTATCCAGGTTGAGCATCCGGTAACGGAGATGGTCACCGGGATTGACCTCATCAAGGAACAGCTGCGTATCGCGGCTGGGGAGGTACTAAGCCTGAAACAGGAAGACATCAAGTTGAATGGTTGGGCCATAGAATGCCGCATCAATGCTGAAGATCCCGCCAACGATTTTCGGCCTTCGCCGGGACTCGTAACCGAGTACCTGCCCCCGGGGGGACCGGGAGTCCGAGTGGATTCCGCCATCTATGCCGGCTATAATATTCCCCCCTATTATGATTCGATGATCGCTAAACTCATCGTTTGGGGCAGAGACCGGGATGACGCCATTGCCCGCATGAAGAGAGCCCTGCAGGAGTTCCAGATCAAGAATGTGGCTACCACCATACCTTTCCACCTGCAGGTACTCGATAATGCCTTTTTCCGCAGGGGGGAAGTCTATACTAATTTCATCCAGAGACGCATGGAAAATCCGTAGGACTATGAGGCAAGAGATTGAAACATTGATAAATTCCGCACTTTTCTGGTAAAATATCACTATAATAACATCGGAGGTGGCATTAATGGACACTATCAAACCGGAAATCCCCAATGATTTAGGCACGATTCGCATTGCTGACGAGGTTATTTCTACCGTGGCTGGCTTGGCAGCAGTAGAAGTGGAAGGGGTCGCAGCCATGAGCGGTGGCTGGGGAACTGACTTAGCTGAGAGATTGGGTAGGAAAAACCTGGGCAAAGGCATTAAAGTCGAGTCCACCGGTGATCAAACCACCATTGATATATTTCTTATTATTGAATACGGCTATGCCATCCCCAGGGTTTCGGAAGCCGTACAAAAGGCGGTCAAGGTAGCTGTCGAGTCGATGACCGGGCTGGTTGTTACTGCGGTCAATGTCCATGTTGTATCAGTACAGACCAAAAAGCCCGCTGTGACAGAAGAAAGCGAAGAGGGTGCCGAGGTCAAGGTCGATTAGTCTCATGAGGATTAAAGAAGATAACCCCCTGTAGTTGCAGGGGGTTATCTCTATTCTTTTGGCTGGAAAGGGGAGATAAGCATGCCTTTAACGACAAGGTTGCTCCTATTCGTCTATAACCTTATCATGCTGGCACTGGCGGCAGCAGCGGTGGCTATTTCTTTGGGATGGTCGGCTCCGCTGCAATTCATGGAGATGGCATCAGCTACAGCGGAAAACAGGATAATACTGGGTACGGTGGGGCTGATTGCGGGCATCCTGGTCTTGATGCTAATGATGTCAGGTCTCAAGGGCAGCGGGTCCATAAAAACAATTACGGTAGAAAAAAGTGATTCTGGCGAAGTTTCTATGAGCGTACCGGCAATAAAGACCATCATTACCAAAGCCGCAAAACAGGTGACGGGGACTAAAGAGGTCAGGTCGGAGGTTTCCCAGTCAGGCAATGGCCTTGTTGTCAAGCTTCATACTATGGTCGTTCCGGATCACAACGTACCCGGAATAGCAGCAGCTCTGCAGGCAATTGTCAAAGAACAGCTGGAAAAAGTGGGAGGCCTTAAAGTAGCGGAAGTCAAGGTATTGGTGGATGATTTCAATCCGGAGAGCAAATAAGGAGGAAAAATGTTCGAGAAATTTGTGCAGTCAATCATGAATGAACATCGGGGCAAGGCGCTTGGCATCATGCTGGGATTCATCGCCAGTATTCTTTTCGTCTCCTATGGATTCTGGCCGACCATTTTTATAGTATTGTGCATATTTGTAGGGTATCAAGTGGGCAAGAAATTGGATGAAAACGTGGACCTGGAAGAATGGCTTAAAAATCTGTTAAACCTCAAAAAATAGAATTTTTCGGGAAGGATTGGCAAATTGAGCAGACGCAAAGCGCGGGAACTGGCTTTCAAAGTCTTGTTTCAGGTGGACCAGGTGGCGGCAGATCCCCATCAGGCTTATCAGTACCTGCAGCAGGAAGAGCCCCTGGCTGACAAGGACAGTGCATTCGCCTGGCAGTTGGTTCAGGGGACGATTGAGAAAATGGACGCGATTGATTCTATTATCGCTGGCTATTCCAAGGATTGGACCGTGGAGAGGATGTCCTCGGTCGACCGCAACCTGCTGAGGATAGCCAGCTATGAGATATTGTGCGGAGAAGAGGCACAGCCGGTTGTGGCTATTGATGAAGCCCTGGAAATTGCGAAGAAGTACAGCGAACCAGCCTCGGTAGGCTTTATCAATGCCATCTTGGACAAGGTTCGGGGAGAGTTGACTTAAAAATGCAGGGCGGATTTCAGCTGCTGAAGGGATGCCCTTCATTTTTTTGTTTGCGCGGCATTGATACCGGGTATGTTTGTGTTACCATCACTCATGAAAAGGGGTAAGTAGCAGCAATGGAAATCATAAGCGGCAGAAATATAGCGGACGAGATACAATTAGGTCTTAAAGCGGGCAACCAGGTGAAAGAACTGGCCCCCTGCCTGGCGGTTATTGATATAGGGGAATTTAAAGACAACGATGTGTACATTAATCTGAAAAGAAAAGCGGTTGAGTCAATCGGCGGCACGACCAGGATTGTCAAGCTAAAAGCCCAGGCTTCACGGGCGGAAGTTCTGGAAATCATACGGGTCCTCAACCAGGACGATTCGGTTGATGGCATTCTGCTGCAGTTGCCGCTGCCGGCTCATCTGGATGCAGAACGGGATTTATTTCTGGAGGCAATCGCCGGCGAAAAGGATGTAGATGGTTTTTCTCCCTGCAACCGTGGCCGATTGATGGGTACCCAGCCAGAATTCGTGAGCTGTGCGGCTCTGGCTTGCCTGGATGTCTGCCGGCGTTATTTGGGTTCCCTCGCCGGCAAAAAAGCCCTTCTGGTGGGTAATTCGTTTGACGTGGTCCAGCCTCTGGCCTTGTTGCTCATCAAGGAAGGCTGCTCGGTCTGTATAGAACCGGAATATAAACCAGAAGCCCTGACGGGCGCGGATATCGCAGTGATTGAAGCTGGCACGCCTCTTATGATCGGGTCCAAGGACCTCAACTCCAAGATATTAATGATCGATGCCGGTTTCCATTGGTTTCAGGACAAGGCTTGCGGAAATATCGACCGTGAATCTGTGGCCGCCCAGGAAGGCTATCTCTTGCCAGTTCCAGGGGGATTAGGACCACTGCTTATTGCGCATTTGATGGTCAATTTGAGTCGGGCGGCGGGCAAGAAGAAATGAGCTATGGGCTTGTAGAGGATTTTATCTCGGTCACCATGCTAAATACATATATCTCTGGTTTGCTGGAGCGTGACACCCATTTGCGCGATGTTTGGGTGAAGGGTGAGATATCTGGATTCCGATTGTACCAACAATCAGGGCATATCTATTTCACCTTGAAAGACAGGGAGGCAGCGGTGAGCTGTGTGATGTTTCGGAGCCGCAACCAGGGATTGCGCTTTCGACCCGAGGATGGCATGGAAGTTTTCGTGCGGGGCAATGTGGCGGTTTATGCCCTGCAGGGGAAGTACCAAGTATATGTTGAAGAGATGCAGCCC
>CAZYGL010000054.1:0-8161 GCA_964647335.1 uncultured Syntrophomonas sp.
CCCCCAGCCCTCGGTTTTGGAGACCGATGCTCTGCCAATTGAGCTACTCCCCTGTATGCTTTTTATCAGCAAAACAAATTTTATCATAAATTAGGGTAGGGTTCAACATCTTAATCAGGTTGCCTAATCATGTGCCCAGGCGGTTGATAAGGTGCCGAATAAATTGTATCCTTATTAATAATGATTTTGCGATTTAACAGTATTGCTCCGGGTTGAGCATCAATTTAAACAGGTGGTGTGAGCTATGGCTAAGGAAAAAATATTGGTCCTTATGGGAGGCTGGTCAGAGGAACGGGAGGTTTCTCTGCGCAGCGGGGCAGCGGTACTTAAAGCCCTGCAGAACCTGGGTTATGAAGCCCAGGGGATGGATCTCAAGGAAATCGCAGTACAACAAATTGTTGACTTCCATCCCGATCTGGTTTATTTGGCCCTGCATGGAAAGGATGGAGAGGATGGCACTGTCCAGGGGATGCTTGAGATCATGGGGCTTCGTTATACCGGCTCCGGAGTGGCCGCCAGCGCAATAGGTATAAACAAAGTACTGACCAAAAAAATAGTTAGTTTTGAAGGAATTCCCACATCTCCCTTCACCATCATCAAACGGACCGATTTCATAGCAACAGACTCAAGAATCAGCGATTTGATCGAAACTATCGGGATGCCCTTGGTCATTAAGGCAGCCACTCAAGGCTCAAGTATAGGTACCTATATAGTAAAGGATACAGCGGCGGTACCCAAAGCTATCGAGGCGGCCTTTGAATATGATTCTGAGGTGTTGGTGGAAAAATTCATTGATGGGACAGAGGTAACTAGTGCTGTGGTTGGAAACGAGAATCCGGAAGTTCTGCCCCTGATCGAAATTACCTCGGAAAATGAATTCTATGATTTTGAATCCAAATACACTCCGGGTATGTGCGCACATATCATTCCAGCCAGGGTGGACAAACATGTTCAGGATAGAATCGCAGACCTGAGCCGAGTCATCTACAAGACTTTAAATTGTCGAGGATGCGCCCGCATCGATTTCATAATTGACAAAAGCGGACAGTCATTCATGCTGGAAGTAAATACCATTCCAGGGATGACTGAAATGAGCCTTGTGCCTGATGCTGCCCGGGCAGCCGGGATGAGTTTCGAACAGATAGTAGACAAGATCGTTAAATTAGGATTTGAACAACCATTAAGGAAGAGAGATTAAAAAGATTGCCGAATAATCAATATATATGATCAACAAGCATTCGTTTATATTTTAAACATGTGCTTGTTTTATCTTTGAATACAGGAAATCCGTTTAAATTTCAAATTGATGAAGGAGCTTTATCATGGACCTGATGATGCAATCTATCGCCGATAAGGTTAAAAACCAGGTAAGACTTTCCAAGGAAGATGGTCTCTACCTTTATCAATCCACGGACCTTTTGACTATAGGGGAGTTGGCCCGCTTTAAGAAACGAGCTGTATCTGGAGCTAATATCTTCTTCAATGTTAATCAGCATATAAATCTTACCAATATATGCAGATCCCGCTGCAAGTTCTGTGCTTTCGGAGTAGACGCGGACCAAAATGCATCTTATGTCATGACCCCTCAGGAAGCTTTTGAGTACGGAGCTGCCGCGGTCGAATATGGAATAACTGAGTTCCATATCGTCAGCGCCATGCATCCTGACATGCCCTTTGACTATTACATGGGAATTGTCAGAGATCTCCACCAAGCCTTTCCCCAGATTCATATTCAAGCCTTCACCGCGGTGGAGATTTTCTACTTCGCCCAGATTTCTGGCTTATCTGTCCGCCAGGTCTTAGAAGCCCTCCAAGAGGTTGGACTTGGTTCATTGCCGGGCGGGGGAGCTGAAATCTTGAATGATGATATACGCCGTCAGCTGTGCCCCAGGAAAGCCATGAGCCAGGACTGGCTGGATGTGCACCGCACTGCACACCAACTAGGCATAAAAACCAACTGTACCATGCTATTTGGGCATATAGAAAGTTTCGAGGATCGCATCCTGCACCTCCTTGCCCTGCGCCAGCTACAGGATGAAGAGCCGGGTTTCCAAGCATTCATTCCTCTGCCATTCCTGCCCGAGAATACTGGTCTTGCCCACCTGAGGAGGACTTCAGCGGTGGATGACATAAAAACCCTGGCCATATCCAGACTGATGCTGGATAACATCGATCATATCAAAGCTTTCTGGGTAATGCTGGGTATCGATGTGGCCCAGTTGGCATTCTTTTTTGGGGCGGATGATATCGATGGCACAGTTTACGAAGAAAAAATTATGCATGCGGCAGGCGCTCGCACTGGTAAGGCGATCAGCAAGGAAGATATCATCGTTTTGATTAAAGAAGCTGGCTGTGTTCCGGTGGAAAGAGATACCCTCTACAATGTGCTGAAGACTTATTGATCCTGCAATAATTTTGACATGGTGGTGAAACAATTGCGCCCTAGAGTAGGCCACATACAATTTATCAACTGCTTTCCTCTGTTTTACGGCTTGATCGAAAAAAAATTCCTGCTGGAAGTTGAACTTATCAAAGGCAATCCCAGCGATCTGGACCGGATGCTAGGAGACAACCTGCTTGATCTGGCACCCATACCGTCCATCGCATATGCCCGCAATTACCGGGACTATGTTATAATGCCCGAAATATCTATCAGCTGCGATGGGGATGTGAAGAGCATCTACCTCTTTTCCAAGGTACCCATTGAGGAACTGGGCGGGAAAAAAGTGGCGCTTACCAATATTTCTGCCACATCCCAGGCCCTATTGCGTATCATCATGGCCAAAAAGTATGGATCTGCACCTGAGTATTTTTCATCCGCGCCGGAATTGGGGGCAATGCTCCTGGAAGCTGATGCTGCCCTGTTAATCGGTGATGATGCCCTGCGGGCCAAATACAAGCAAGACCCCCGGCTGTATGTGTATGACCTGGGTCAAGAGTGGAAGCATATGACCGGGCTGCCTATGGTATTCTCGGTATGGGCTATCCGTCGCGATTTTGCCCGCCGCAGAATGGATCAGGTCAGGCTGATCAAGGATACCTTTGTTGAATGCATGAATTACAGCCTCGGTCATATTGAAGATGTGGCAGAGAAAGCCGCTCAATGGGAGACTTTCCCGTCGGAATACCTGGTGGAATATTTCGCCAGCCTGCGCTTTGATTTTGACCAGCGCAAACAGGAAGGCCTTATGCGTTATTATCAGGAAGCCTTTGGTATGGGCTTAATCCAAGAGGTCCCCCCCCTCGACATTGTGGAGGTGTAGGTGAACAGTTTAAATCCTAATTATTTGCTGCAGAACATAGTCGATGGTCGGCGCATGACGGAAAAGGAATTTCTTTATCTGCATGAACAGGGTGATCTCATGGAGATTGCCAGGGCAGCCAATCAGGTGAGAGATCAAAGGTATCCCGGCAATATCATAACTTTCGTTATTGACCGCAATATCAACTATACCAATATTTGTTCGTGTGAATGCAAATTCTGCGCCTTTTACAGGCGGCCGAATGATGCGGATGCCTACACAATAGACCAGCCAACCCTGTATGCCAAGGTGGAAGAGGCTTTCCGGCTTGGTGCATCCCAACTGATGATCCAGGGGGGACTTAACGAAGCTCTCAAGATAGAATTCTACGAGGAAATGTTCAGAAGTATTAAATCTCGCTATGATATGACTATACATTCCTTAACAGCCCCCGAAATCGTATTCATCGCCCGCCAAGCAGGATTATCCATACAAAACACCCTGCTGCGTCTTCAGGCTGCCGGGCTGGATTCTCTTCCTGGGGGAGGAGCAGAAGTACTTCATGATGAGGTTCGCCAAGCCATTAGTCCTAATAAAATATCTAGCCGACAATGGTTGGAGGTCATGCGGGCTGCTCATGCCATAAACATGCCTTCCACAGCTACCATGATGATGGGCAGTGTGGACCGTTTGGAGCATCGTCTACACCATTTGCAGCAAATTCGTTCCTTACAGGATGAGACAGGTGGATTTCGGGCATTTATCGCCTGGACCTACCAGCCTGGCAACAACGAATTGATGGGGGAGAAGATTTCCAGCTTGGCCTATCTCCGTTTCCTGGCCCTGGCGCGTTTATACCTTGACAATATCGACCATATACAAGGATCCTGGGTGACCCAGGGGAAGCGCATCGGGCAGCTTACACTGTTTTTTGGAGCCGACGACCTGGGCAGCATCATGATCGAAGAAAATGTAGTGCGTTCGGCAGGATTAACCTATAAGATGAAGAAGGAAGAGATGAAGGATTTAATCAAGGCCGCCGGTAAAATTCCGGCACTGCGCAATACCAACTACGACCTGTTGCAAATATATCAGTCAGAACAGGGGGAAGACATTTGTTAAACATCCCGGAATGCGATTTCGCTTTTATAGGTGGTTCCAGCACTCTCAGCATAGAGGTTCCCGAAAGTCTTGACCTGGACTATGTAGAAGTGGTTGATAAAGGCCTGGTATTCCCCACACCCTATGGGCGCAGTCCGGAATTCAAGTACCTGAGGTTGGACTCCGCGGAGGGGCCCAAGCGGATCATAAGCTGCAGGATGCATGGTTGGCGCTCTGGGGTGAGCAGAGCTCAGGCATCGTTGCAGATATTTTGGGTTTTTAGAAATGCCGGGGTGAAAAAAATCCTGGCAGAAGGGGGAGTGGGGGCCATAAACTACCTGCTTGATCCCCGTGATCTGATTATACCCCATGACTATATCGATTTTTCTCTGCGTAAAGATGTCGGTTTGAGCGACAAATATCTGCTGATCATGCGTGAGGCTCTGTGTCCCGAGATGCGGGCTTGCCTGGCGAAGGTGAGCCGTGAGAAATGGCCAGGCCGGTGGTTTGACCGCAGCATCTATGCCAATACAGACGGCCGCCATTTTGAAAGTCCGGCAGAAATCAATTTGTGTAAGTTGGCCGGTGCCGATGTAGTTGGACAGAGTTTGTGTCCCGAAGTATACCTGGCGCGGGAAATTGGGGCTTGTTATGCTGGTGTGCACATGGTGGTCAATCATGCCGAAGGCATTTTGGCTCCCTGGCGGCATGGTGAGATGGAGGAAATATTCTATCACGACAGCAAAGCCCTGGCAGGTCTAGTCTTTGAAGCACTAAAAGTGCTGCCGATAGAAAAACACTGCAGTTGTGAGACATTAAGAAAGGAAACCTTGCTGAAGGAAGTATATAAAGATGCAGAGGAGGAGGACTATGGAATTTAAGAATAGTCCCTGGTTTAAAATCACTCTCTTAATCGTCTTTTTGGGGATTTTCTCTACCATTGCCGGTTATTATGTGGACTGGCTTTGGTTTAAGTCGCTTGCCTTGGAAAGTGTTTTCTCTACCACTTTGTTGAATCGTATCGGACTCGTTACCGTTGTATTTGTTTTGTCTGGGCTTTTCATATGGTCTAACCTGAATCTGACCAACCGTCACAAATCTCCTGAACCCATAGCCGAGGAAATTCCTCCGGAAGGAGAGGGCAGGGTATTTAGAAGCCAGGATTTATTGGAATGGCTGAAGCTTATCCAGGGCGCAAATACCAAGTGGGCCTTTATCGTGCTGAGCATAATCGGTGCCTACATGGTGAGCGGAGCGTTGGGTGACAAATGGTTGACTGTGCAACAGTTCTTAAACCGTGTTACCTTCGGGATTGCAGATCCGGTTTTCGGCATGGATATTGGATTCTATTTCTTTAATGTTACTTTTTACCGATTCGTATATGGCATCCTGATGGGACTTCTGGTTCTCACTTTGGTGCTGGTGGGCGGGATATATTTCCTGCGAGCCAGCACCGATTTCATCCTGGATTGGGATACTCCCAGCTTTGCCAAAAATCATATGGCAGCTCTGCTGGCAGTTATTTTTGTCCTGAAAGCCTGGGATTACCGGTTAAAGAGCTTTGACATCCTTTTCTCCTCCCACGGCGTTATATACGGTGCCACCTATGCCGATATTTTCGCCCGTCTCTTAGCCTATAAAGTTTTAATATTTATGGCCTTGTTGTTAGCGGTACTGATCGGCGCAAATTTCTACACCAAAAAATTCAGGTGGATTATTTATGGAATCGGTACCTGGCTGGTGGTAGCGATTGTTATGGGCGGGATATATCCCTTTATGATACAGAAATTTGTGGTGCAGCCCAATGAGTTCAATAAGGAGAAACCGTATATAGAAGCGGGGATAAAATTCACCCAGATGGCATACGAGCTTGATGAAGTCGATGAGAGGGAATTCAAAATCGACTATAAACTGAACCTGGATGCCATCAAGGACAACCATGAAACCATCAATAATATACGCCTTTGGGATTGGGAACCCCTTTTGGATACTTACAAGAGCCTGCAGGAACTGCGCCCGTATTATGTCTTCAATGATGTGGACATCGATCGTTATGTCATCGATGGGCGCTATCGCCAGGTTATGCTGGCAGCGCGGGAGATGGAGCAGGAGAACCTTTCGTCCCAGGCCAAGACTTGGATCAATCAGCGTTTAATGTTCACGCATGGCTATGGAGTAGTTATGAGTCCGGTCACAGAAATAGCCCAGGAAGGCTTCCCCCTGTTTTTCCTGAAGGATATACCGCCCCAGTTTGCCACCGACATAAAAATCACCCGTCCTGAGATATACTTTGGAGAGCGTTCTGATACCTATGTTATCGTTTCCACCAATCAGCAGGAGTTCGACTACCCCATGGGTGAAATCAATATGTACACGACTTATCAGGGCGACAACGGGATTAAGATTCAGTCCTGGCCAAGGAGATTGATGCTCAGTTGGGTGCTGCAGGATTACAAGATGCTATTCTCCTCCGATATTACCAATTCAAGCCAGGTTTTGATGAACCGCAACATTTTGGACCGGGTTAAAAAAATCACCCCTTACCTGGGGTATGATGCTGATCCTTATTTGGTCATCAGCAGCGAAGGCCGACTCTTTTGGATGATGGATGGTTATACTTATTCGGACAGATATCCTTACTCCCAGCCCTATGACCGCAATGGCAACAACTATGTGCGTAATGCGGTCAAGGTCGTATGTGATGCATACAGCGGGCAAATGGTGTTTTACGTCGCGGATTCAACCGACCCGCTCATCCAAACCTATCAAAAAATATTCCCTGAGCTCTATAAGCCGATCTCAGAAATGCCCGAGGATATCCGTAAACATGTGCGTTACCCGGAAGATCTGCTTTCGATCCAGGCCGACATCTATCGCAGTTACCATATGGGCGATCCGGGAGTCTTCTATAATAAAGAAGACCAGTGGATTATCCCCTCTGAACTTATCGCCGGGCAGGAACAACAAATCGATCCCTACTATATCATTATGCGTTTGCCGGGAGAGACAGATGCCGAATATATTTTGATGCTTCCTTACACTCCCAGCGGCCGGCCCAACATGATCGCCTGGATGTGCGCCCGGATGGATGGGTTAAATTATGGCAAGAAGGTGGTTTTCCGTTTCCCCAAACAGGAAACGGTATATGGACCGATGCAGATTGAATCCAGGATCAATCAGGATACCGAGATTTCCCGCCAGCTTACGCTTTGGAATCAGAAGGGATCCCAGGTGAGGCGCGGCAATCTGGTAATCATACCTATCAATAATTCCATATTGTACATCGAGCCGCTTTATCTGCAGGCGGAAGCCAGCCAAATGCCTGAACTCAAGCGGATTATCGCGGCATACGGAAACAAAGTGGTGATGGAAGAGACCCTGGATAAAGCCCTGACCTCGATTTTTGGCTCTGGTCAGACGGGTGTCGTTCCAACAACCCCATCGGCTCCTGCTGGCACAAATGTACAGCAGCTGACCCAGCAGGCAAGGCAGTACTATGACCAGGCCATGGCAAGTCTGAAATCCGGGGATTGGACTGGATATGGCGAGAATCTTGACAAGTTGAATAACGCAATCAAGGATTTGGAGGCTCTTACCAGGTGATAATCGGCAAAGGGGCGGTCCTGCGTGGCAGATAAAGAACTCCGGGTCGTGTGCCTGGGAGACAGCATAACTTGGGGATTCCCGCACGGCAGCGAGTACTCCTGGGTGCACATGCTGGAACAGCAAATAGAAGGTGAGTTCATCAACCAGGGTATAAACGGTAATACCACGACAGACATGCTGCGCAGGTTTGATCGCTGCGTATTACGCTACGC
>CAZYGL010000055.1:0-8063 GCA_964647335.1 uncultured Syntrophomonas sp.
GGGTGATAATTGTCAACACCCAGAATACCCAGAGTTCGTTTTTATTTTCACCAAATTTGCACCTGGCCATACGGTCAAATGTTTGAATAAACTCTGCAGCCCTGTTATAATTTAAGAGTTGCACTGTCAGACATCCCCTAATCGAGAGAGGTTAATTATATGAAACCGGAACAGATAAGAAACATTGCCATTATTGCTCACGTAGACCACGGTAAAACTACCCTGGTGGATAAACTTCTCAAACAGAGCGGATACTATCGCCAGAATCAGGATGTACCTGACCGGGTCCTGGACAGTAACGACCTGGAACGCGAGCGGGGCATCACTATCCTGTCCAAAAACACCAGCATCTATTATGCGGATACCAAGATCAACATTGTTGACACTCCTGGCCATGCCGACTTCGGAGGAGAAGTCGAACGCATCGTTAGAATGGTAGATGGAGTATTGCTCTTGGTGGATGCTTTTGAAGGCCCTATGCCCCAGACCCGCTTTGTCTTGCGCAAAGCTCTTGAAGCAGGCCTCCAACCGATCGTGGTCATCAACAAGATCGACCGTCCGGACGCCAGGCCTGAAGAAGTCCTGGACGAAGTCCTGGACCTCTTTATCGACCTGGGAGCTGACGAAGATCAATTAGACTTCCCGGTTATTTATTGCTCGGCTAAACAGGGTTACGCCTTTACAAGTTTCTTGGAGCCTGGTTCTGATATGAAACCCCTGTTAGACATGATAATTTCGGTTATACCAGCTCCCCAGGGTAATCAGCAGGGCCCTCTTCAACTAGTAATCTCCTCCATTGATTATGACAGTTATGTGGGTAGAATCGGAGTAGGCAAGATTAATCGCGGTTCTATTGCCAAAGGCCAGGAATTGGTCCTGTGTAATCCAGATAATAAGGAAAAAAGGGTGCGGATAAACACCCTCTACACTTTTGAGGGATTGAAGCGCCAGGAAGTTCTGGAAGCCGCTGCAGGCGAAATTGTAGCCATATCCGGGATCGATGATTTGAATATCGGCGACACCCTCTGTGCTCCTGATGCGGTGGAAGCAGTACCTTTTGTCCACATTGACGAACCAACGATAGCGATGAACTTTGTGGTCAACAATAGCCCCATGGCTGGATTGGAAGGCAGTTTTGTGACCAGCCGCCATCTCCGGGACCGCCTGGAACGAGAACTCCTCTCCAATGTATCTTTGCGGGTGGAAGAAATAACCCCGGATTGTTTCAAGGTTTCGGGACGCGGTGAACTGCACCTCTCCATCCTCATCGAGACTATGCGCCGGGAGGGCTATGAATTCGCGGTAACCCGGCCGGAAGTGATCCTCAAAACCGTGGACGGAGTGGTATGTGAACCCATTGAACGCCTCTTTGTGGAGGTCCCGAGTGATTATGTGGGTACGGTTATCGAAAAACTTGGTACCCGCCGTGGAGAGCTAGCCCACATGGGCAATGGCGCCGGTGATACCGTAGAGCTGGTGTTCCTGATTCCAGCCCGGGGCCTTATCGGATATAGATCCGAGTTCCTGACTGATACCCGCGGCAACGGGGTGATGAATAATGTTTTCGAGTCCTATGCCTCCTTCAGGGGTGAAATCGCATTTCGTACTAGGGGCTCTTTGGTAGCTACAGAGAGTGGCACAGCTGTAGCCTACGGTTTGTACGGTGTGCAGGAGAGAGGTACCCTGTTTATCGGGCCGGGAGTAGAGGTTTACGAGGGTATGGTTGTCGGGGAAAACTCCCGCAGCATGGACATAGTCGTAAATGTTTGCAAAAAGAAGCAGTTGACCAATATGCGAGCGTCGGGAGCTGACGATTCACTGCGCCTGACTACTCCCCTACAGATGTCCCTGGAAAAGTGCCTGGAGTTCATAAATGACGACGAACTCCTGGAAGTTACGCCTAAGTCACTTCGTCTAAGAAAAATGTTGCTTAACAAAGACGATCGGGCCAAGGCAGAAAAAAATAAGAACCGGGCTTCATAATCTGATAAGCCCGGTTTACTATCCTATCTGTTTGAACTCCAACTGCTGCCCAATCTGCAAATCGTGTTTCTCAATCTCTCCCGCCTTCAATTCCAAAACAAATCGTGCTTTTCTGCAGGAAGCATGTGAGCCAGGTTGCATGTCTCCTTTGAGGTCAACTATATAGTAATTGCGGTCCAGAAATATAACATCGATTGGAAATTTCATGCCAAAACAATGAATTGACGAACAAGGCGACAAAAGTATTCCCTCTCCCTGCGCCAGGCTCGTTCTTCCCAACAAACCCTTAAGACGGTCAAGAAAACCATCTGCTAATTCTACCCGCGAAGCGATGCAATTTGATCCGGCATTTTGCTTCGCGTTACATACCAAACATCTCACAGAAATGACATCTCCCTGGGCCTTAAACAAATTAGCGCTCAAATATGTAGATCCGTATTAAATAGTCTCCAGAACCTGCATAATTGCTGGCCCTAAAAGGACAACGAAAATAGCCGGGAAAATAAAGAGCACCATAGGTATCAACATTTTAACCGGGGCTTTCATGGCCTGTTCTTCAATTTTCTGACGGCGCAAAATCCTTATCTGATCCGACTGGGCACGCAACACATTCCCCAGTGATACTCCCAACTGGTCAGCCTGCATTAAGGCATCCACAAATTTGGTTAAATCGCGCACCCCGTTTCGTACTGACATATCCCTTAAAGCTTCACGGCGGGTTTTACCGATACGCATCTCTTGTATTGTCTGGTTAAATTCTATTGCCAGCGGTCCAGTAGCCTTTTGAACCACCCTCTGCATCGCCGCATCGAATCCAAGTCCGGCTTCGATGCTTATGGTGAGCAAATCCAAAGCATCCGGCAGTTCCCTTTCAATGCCATTTTGGTGCTTGGTAATGGCATTGTTCAGATATAAATCCACCAAAAGATAGCCAAGAATCACTCCCCCAACTACATATAACAATGTATTAGTGATTGTCCCCCCCCATACGATGCCGACCGTCAATCCCAAAATCGCTCCTGCAACTGCGGCCGCATATTGAAACGACAAATAGGTGCTAGCCTCCCATCCGAAAGGCCGGCCGGCATAATCTAATTTTTTTTCAATGAAATCTTTTTTTCTAACAGGGGTATATTTCTGCGTCAATGCTGAAATTTTCTCCACTATAGGGTTCCAGACACGCTCACCAAATCCGCCCGATAGTTCCTCTTCAATACCGGCTTGGCCAGGGGGCGCAGTATGAATGGCCATGTCACCCAAACGTCTCCAGATTGCGATCTGTTGGGCAAATATCTTATGCATCCAAAACCAGGCAATACCTGTAAAAGATATGAATACTGCTACCCAAATTAAAAGTTCCAACAGCTCTCCCCCTTAGAACTCTATATTAGTAATCCTTCGAATAAGAATGAAACCTATCATTTCCGAAAATGCTGCTACCCCTAGCATCATCCATCCAGTCTTGCTTGCCAGCAGAACATTGATATACTGTGGTGATATGATCAGCAACAGGGCAATCATTATAAATGGCAGCAGCCCTATTACCATTCCAGAGATGCGTCCTTGAGCGGTCAACGTCTTAATCTCACCTTTTACTCTGATACGTTGGCGAATAGTCTCAGCAATTTTATCAAAGATCTCCGCTAAATTCCCACCAATGGATCTCTGAATTAAGACTGCTGCTATCATCAGCTCCAGATCGTCATTTTGAGCTCTTTCCACCAGGTTTTGCAGAGCCTGCTCGGTTGTTACCCCAAGATTTATTTCCCGCAGGGTCCGCCTGTACTCAATCGCCAAGGGCCCTGTACTCTCCTTGCTAACCAGGTCCATCGCCTGCTGGAAACTATAACCTGCTCGTAGGGAATTTGACATCCCTGTCAGCGACTCACCTACCTGCTCATTCAATAATGCAGCCCGTTTGAGCTTGTTGCGATATACTAACAGGCCCGGGGCGATAATGCCCAAAAAAACAAATACATATGTTGGCGCCGTCAAGCCAAAAATGATGTAACCTAAAGCTCCGCCAATAATAGCCGTAACTATATTTAAGCCTATGAATTCCTCAACTCGTAGGTACATATCAGCTTTACTTAGCTCTACCTCAAGTTTTTTTGAAAATGAAAATGACGAAAAACTTTTTCCTATAACACTCAGAAGGGTGGATAAACTCAAGGCAGGGCGCAGTCGGGAGGTTTCTTCATCGTCTTCTTTAAATTCCTTGGCAATATTATCAAGCCTCTTGTCAAGTATCCTCTGCTCTTGAGTATTAATGCGGTTCAATCCTAAAATTATTCCCGCCATTGCCAGGAAAGTGAGCATGGTAATCAGTTTTTCCATAGATTATTTCCCCCAATTAGGTTGTTCTGGGTTGAAATATGGCTTTATCCAGTCTTATTCCTTCAGCTTCAATCTGAGCATAACATTTGGGAGTAATTCCAGTGGCATAGTGATATCCGATTACTTTTCCATTATCGTCCACACCCTGTTGCTCGAACAGGAATATGTCCTGAAGCTGAATTGTATCTCCTTCCATGCCCAGGACTTCAGTCATATGGGTCACTACCCTGCTGCCATCGCGAAGCCGAGCTACATGTACTATGAGATCAACCGCAGAAGTCACCTGTTGCCTGATTGCTTTAACTGGTAAGTCCATCCCTGCCATCATTACCATCGTTTCCAAACGCGCTAGCATATCCCGGGGTGTATTGGCATGGCCGGTAGTCAAGGAGCCGTCATGTCCGGTATTCATAGCTTGGAGCATATCCAGGGCTTCTCCTCCGCGCACCTCGCCAACCACTATTCGGTCTGGTCGCATGCGTAGACAGTTACGCACAAGATCTCGAATCGAAACTGCTCCCTTACCTTCAATATTCACTGCCCTTGATTCCAAACTGACAACATGATCCTGCCCGAGTTTCAACTCAGCCGCATCCTCTACAGTGACTATGCGTTCATTGTGAGGAATAAAAGAAGCTGCTACATTTAACAATGTTGTTTTACCGCTGCCGGTACCGCCAGAGATAATAACATTCAACCTAGCTTTGACCGCGGCTTCCAAAAATTTAGCCATTTGGGGGGTCAAAGTTCCAAACCGCATCAAATCATTAATGTCGTATGGATTGGTAGCAAATTTACGAATAGTTATCGTAGGCCCCTTCAAGGACAGAGGAGGGATTATAGCGTTAACGCGGGAGCCATCATTCAGTCTTGCATCAACGTAGGGCTGACTTTCGTCTATTCTTCTGCCTATAGGGGAAACTATTTTATCGATTATGTGCATTACGTGTTCATCATCACGGAAAACCACATTGGTTAGATATAATTTGCCACCACGCTCGATATATACTTGCTTAGGTCCGTTGACCATTATTTCGGTCACATCCTCATCATTCAGCAGAGGCTCCAAGGGGCCAAGCCCTATTACTTCATCCATAATCTCGGCAGCGATGATCTGCCTTTCAGAAAAAGGCAAAAATACGGCGTCCCGCTCCAGTAGACTGAACACCATTTCTCTTGCCTTTTTGGCTAAATCTTCACCTGAAAGGATGCTCTGTTTCATTTCATTTTCAATACTTTCGATAACCTCTTTATGAATAACCGTCTTTAGGACTCCATATTTATCGACAACCTCTTCATTGCTTGGTTTGCTTTTGACTGCTCTCTCCTGAATAATGTTGTTGGGTTTGCCGGCTAAACGAGATGCCAGTCCCATAAGGCTCACTCCTATCTAAAAAGTTTCTTTATGATGGGACTCTTTGACCCCTTGTCCCTTTCCTGCTTAAGATCATTTTGGTATCCACGATCTTGAATAATCATCGTAGCAAGGTTCTGCACCGCTTTACTAACTGCTACTTGGGGATGACTTAGCACAAAGGGCATTCCTTTATTGGCTGCGTTAACTACTATATTGCCATCACTGGGGATTTCACAAGCAGCCAAAAAATCAATGGTTTTCTCCACGTCGTGGATATCGACCCCAAATTGTCGGCCGCCACGATTAATGACCAGCTTGGTCTTACCACTATGATGTAATGTATCCAGCAGGTTGAGGCTTAACTTAACATTCTTGACCGCTGGCAAGTCCATAGACATTATCAAGATAATCTGGTTTGAAGTATCCAATGCGGTCAGGAGAACATCCGATATATAGGGCGGTGAATCAATAACAATATAGTCAAACGATTCTCTCAATATTGTGATTATCTTTTCAACATGTTCAGGTGTCACTAGTTCAGCATCTTCGGGCCTCAGCGGTGCAGCCAATATCTTAATGCCGGAACTGTGAGGTATTAGATAGCTATTAAGCAATTGACTGTCCCATTTGTTGCGTTCCTGCACGAATTCTGCGATTGTGCGCCGCGGTTGTATGTTTAGATAGGATGCCACGTCTCCAAACTGAAGGTTTAAGTCCAACATTACAACCTTTCGCTTGGTTTCACGGGCGATAGCCACAGCCGTATTCACTGACATCGTGGTCTTGCCGGCGCCGCCTTTGGCCCCGAATAAGGTAACAACCTGCGGAGCCCTGTATTTGCCTTCTTTGTCGCTTGATTTCAACGAATCAAAGCTAGCCACCCGAGTCTTCTGAGTAACATTAAGCCGGCGAATTGCCTGTGCCATCTCGCCTTCCTGCATAACATCCTTAAAAAGGAAGTCCCCGGCTCCAGCCAACATGGCTCTTTTCACCTGCTGACTATCAGCTGTATCACCTATTAAGACAATACCGATAGTGGGATGGGCCAGAGAGATTTTTTCGGTAGCCTCAATACCATCCATAACAGGCATTTGCATATCCATAACCACGATGTCGGGGAGCAAATGCTCAGCTTTCTTAACTGCATTGGCTCCGTTTACCGCCTCGCCGATTATTAAGAAATCCTGTTCCTCTGAAAGACTATCGGTAAGTTCTTTTCGGTATTCAGGCAGATCACTTGCAATCAGAACTCTAATTTTTTCCATCTATTTTAAGCTCCCCTTTCAATCGCTATATATAACCTTAAATCATATCTAAATATAGTATATTGATGCAACTCGACTTAAAGCTGACTGAATGGAACCGGAGTTGTTGCTGGATAGGTTTTATCTCCCGCTGGACGCATAGTAAATGTGTAGCTGGTTGAATCGATGGCTAATTTGATTCGCAGGGCATTCTGGGGATCCACCGCTAAGGTCAGACTCGTTGGCGGGGCCGATTTGTCTCCGGCTGCTGTTTCTTGTAGATTGCTGCCCAATGCTATTACTTCAATATTTTGCATGATAACGGTTGCCCGATCTTCGCCACCCTGTGGTTTAACCACGGCTATGAGATCCACGCGATCTCCAACTTTAATAAGATTTGCCATACCTTTAATATCATCGATAGGAATCGTAATAGCTCTCATCCCGGTAGGCACTTTATAGGCCAGTTTGGCCATGCCCTCACCTGGTTTAATAATACGATTCTGTAATATCACTTCACCTTTAGTCAGCGCTGCCGATGAGACCTTTCCGACAACGTCCTTGATGTCAACGAATTCTTTGTCCGTCCTTAGTTCAGTGGGAAATGGTTTTAATTCAACCATGGTGTCGATAATAGTTGTATTCGCTGGAATATCCACCGCCGCCGTAACAACCTGAGTATAGGTCCGATTTTCGATGGCGGTTTTTGTATTAGTTATGTAATTGTAAACTAGGAAGGCGGCCAATAGGCCAAAAACGATTGCTACCACCAGAATCAGCTTGTTACGCATCGACATCTCTCCTTAGAATTTTATGGGGATATTGAATTGAAGTGACCACAAAATGAATGCGATATCGATCACTCAACCATTTTCGATGCACCTTCATCGGGGTTTAAATAATCTTGAGGATATTCGCCGTGGCCTATATCCCATACTCTTACTTTTGTTAGTTCAAGTCTCGCGTCTTTAATCTTAAAATCATACGACTCCCAAGCACACTCTAAAAGAACTAACTGATCAAGTGCTACGACATAGTTGTTTTTTAAGTTGTTCAATGGAACATAACTTCCATCTGTTAATTTGACATACCCACTATTGATTACATCTCTGTTCAAGCTCAAGAGGTATGCATGCCTACCT
>CAZYGL010000056.1:0-8047 GCA_964647335.1 uncultured Syntrophomonas sp.
TGATGCGCAGGGCGGTGCCGATAAAGCGAAGATCTTTGGCCATGGGCTGTTTTAGGGCAATCAAATACAGACACTGCTGTTCTATGTCCAGTTCCATCCGATCGATGATGTCATCTTTGGCGATAACTTCCTGAGCCAGTTCCATGTTTTTTTCGGTCAGGGCTCGGTTGGCTTTGTATATCTGCTCCTGCAAGAGGCTCCCCATTTTAAGGATCTCCTCTCTTAATTGCTCCAAATGATTTTCCAATGAATCGATGGCCAAAGAAATTACCTCCCCGATTAATTTTCTTAAGGTGGATTATCCGAATCTGCCTGTGATGTAATCTTCGGTTTTTTGGTTGGCTGGATTGATAAACAATTCTTTGGTGCGGTTGAATTCGATGAGGTGACCATTTAAGAAAAAACCTGTATAGTCAGATACCCGTGCAGCCTGTTGCATATTGTGGGTAACAATGACAATAGTATAATTCTTCTTTAGTTCAGCAATCAACTCTTCCAATTTGGAAGTCGAAATAGGATCCAGGGCTGAAGCCGGTTCATCCATGAGGATCACCTCAGGGCCCACCGCCAGCACCCTGGCGATCACCAACCGCTGCTGCTGACCGCCTGACATGCGGGTCGCCGGGGAATTCAATCGATGGCCCATTTCCTCCCACAGGTTGGCAGCCCGCAGGCTTTTTTCCACGATCTCATCCAACTGGCTCTTGTCTTTGATCCCATGGATCCTTGGACCATAGGCAACGTTTTCATAAACAGACATTGGAAACACCGAGGGTTTTTGGAACACCATCCCAACCCTCTTTCTTAAGGAGACCACGTCCACATCTTTTTCATATATAGACACATCATCAAGGAAGACCTGGCCTTTGATGGTGGTTCCCTCGATCAGCTCATTGAGGCGGTTGAGGGTGCGCAGAAATGTAGACTTACCGCAGCCGCTGGGGCCGATCAGGGCAGTTACATGGTTGGCCGGAATTTCCATATTGACACCGTGCAGGGCTTGGAAATCCTGGTAAAAAACCTCCAGTGCCAGACTTCGCATTTTGATAGCATCGGTTATAGGTATCACACTCTCCATAACATGTCCTCCCGTTTAACGCGTTCCTCTAGTCAACCGGCTTAGGCTTAAATTGGCCAGGTAATTGATGATGATTATCAGCACCACGATTAGAAAGGCTGTTCCGAAAGCCCGCTCGGTCGATATCCCCTCCATCGCCATAATGTAGAGATGTACCGACATAGTCCTGGCAGGATCAGTTGGGGAGATGGGCATGCCCAGCGAACTTCCGGCAGTCAGTATGATGGCCGCGGTCTCACCTACGGCCCGGCCGATGGATAGGATGATCCCAGTTACAATTCCTGGTAGGGCTGAAGGCAACACAACCTTTCGGATGGTCTGCCACCGGCTGGCCCCCAAAGCCAGGCTGTTCTCCCGGTATTCATGGGCTACTGCAAGAATAGCTTCCTGGGAGGTGCGGGTAATTGTAGGCAATATCATTATCGCCATGGTCAGGCTTCCCGACAGTATTGACCAGCCCAGTCCCAGGAATATGACGAAAAATACGAATCCGAACAATCCAAATACAATTGAAGGTATCCCCGCCAGGGTTTCAGCGGTAAGATTCACCAGGCGCGCAAATCTGCTGCGGCTTAAGGCATATTCTTCCAGGTAGATTGCACTGCCAACACCGATAGGCACTGCAATGAGCAAAGACATGATGGTCAGATAGACAGTTCCCACAATAGTTGTGGAAATGCCTCCCAAGCGGCCCGCCCGACTTGGTGCTTGCATAATAAAATCCAGGCTGACAGTTGAGAAGCCCTTAACTGCAACATAACCAATTATGCCGACCAAGACTAACACGATTACTGTTCCGGACAGCCAAAAAAGTACAGTAAGCAGTTGTTCACTGCGCTTACTTCCCGCCATGAGCCGAACCCGCCTTTGCCGCCATGTTGACCATCAGATTCAAGGCTACAATGAAAACAAATAAGACCACCCCGGTCGCGAAAAGAGCGGCCTGGTGATCACCGGCAGCATAGCCCATTTCCAGGACAATATTGCTGGTCATGGTCCGCACCGGCTCCAGGATGCTGCCAGGAACAATTGCCGAATTTCCAGTTACCATGACCACGGCCATGGTTTCACCTATGGCTCGCCCCATCCCCAACACAACCGCAGTTATGATGCCTGAACGAGCAGCTGGGATTATGACCCTGCGGATGGTCTGGTAATGGGTGGCACCCAATGCCAGAGAGCCCTCTTTATATTCTTTCGGTACTGCCAGAATCGAATCTCGGGATATGTTAATCACAGTAGGCAATATCATAATGCCCAAAATGATGGCTCCAGCCAGTACGCTTAATCCGTTCCCACCGAGATAATTTCGAATGAATGGTACTACTACTACCAATCCTACAAATCCGTACACCACTGATGGTATTCCTGCCAACAATTCCACCATATTGCCCAGCAGTCTGCCCACCCGCGGAGGCGCTATCTCGGCCATGAGTATAGCAGTTGATATACCAAGCGGTACCGACCACACCATGGCCGACACAGTAACAGCCAGAGATCCCAGCACCATGGCTCCGATGCCAAACATACCTTTGGTGGGCCGCCAATCGGAGTTGAAAATGAAATCACCCAGTCCTACTTTGACCAAGAGAGGGAGCCCCTTAGAAAAAATGAAAATTGTTATTAAGGCAATCACAATTATGAAGATAGCCGCACTAAGGACCAGGAGTTTTTCGATGGCCTTTTCACCCTGGCGCTGGTAGATTCTTGGCTGGACTGGCTGCATTTCCGTTCCCTTCTCCCATCGGTGCTGGATATCGTATGGGCATCATGTATTAACGTTATGCAAAATCTATCGGTATTTATAGATTATCATTAGTTGTCCGCACCAGTAAGGGCTCTATATTAAATTTACCTTAAGGAATTGTAAAGTGTATGTAAATTGTCTCATTAAAAAACCCGCTCCTTTTTGGGGAGCGGGTAAATGAATTCCCCTATGTCTATTTGCTGACGCTGAAAGCACCCTCTTCAACGATCAATTTTTGTCCTTCCGCACTCAGTACGAAGTCTATGAAGGCTTTGGCTAATCCTTCCGGAGCTCCCTTGGTTGCATAGAGGAACGGACGTTGAATCTTATAGGTGCCGGCTTTGACATTGGCTTCATTGGCCGCCACTCCATCGATGCTCAGAGCCCGAACTTCCTGAGTTACGCTGGCCATTGATACATAACCGATGGCGTTCTTGTCTCCTGCCACTGTGGTCCTAACCGCACCAGTAGAATTCTGAATTATGGCTGTCTTGACGATATCTTTCTTCTTCATAACCAGGTCAGTGAAGGCATCACGAGTACCTGAACCCTCTTCCCTGGATACTATGGTGATGACCGCATCCGGACCGCCGACTTCCTTCCAGTTCTTGATGTTGCCCAGGTAGATATTCATCACATCTTCGGATTTCAGATTACTGACCGTATTGGTTGGGTGAACAACGATCGCAATACCATCTAGCGCTATAGTCGTATCTACCAGTCCTTTGCTCTTCTCTTCATCTTTCAGAGCCCTTGATGATGCTCCGATATTGGCCGCTCCCGAAACAGCTGCTTCGATGCCAACACTGGATCCCCCTCCCTGGACACTGATCTGCACACCCTTGTTCTGGGCCATAAACTGTTCCGCCAGGACTTCACTAAAAGGCTGCACTGAGGTCGAACCGGCAATGGTCAGGTTACCTGCCAAGGCTGGCGCTGGTGTTTGGGCGGTTTCTTTGGAACCGCACCCGGATACCAGGGCTGCACCTATGAGCAACAACCCTATCAATACAAAACTCGCTTTTCTGACAACCTGCCTGGAAATCATTTACTCAATTCCTCCCTTTACTCTATTATTGTTAGCTAGATATAGAATACCGGGGAATTGTAAAGTTCTAACCCTCTTCAGGTTAAAATTGCATCTATCAAATGTAAATGTTTTGTAAACAGCTTATGACAGACGAACTTGCAGCAATTCTATTTGGGGAGAAAGACTGTAAAAGTCGATCCCTGGCCTTCAAAGCTCTCAACCTGAACTTGCCCTCGCAGGTTTTCCAGAGAATGCTTGACGATAGACAGACCCAAACCAGTGCCTCCGGTTTTTCTGGATCGGGCTTTATCCACTCGATAGAAGCGTTCAAAGATTCTGTCGATATCGGCAGCGGGGATGCCTATTCCGTAGTCCTTGATCTTGATCTGGAGCTTGTCTCCCAGGTCTTCAACTCCGACCTCAATCTGTCCGCCATCCCGGCTGTAATTGACAGCGTTATCCAGCAGGTTCACCAGAATCAGGTCTATTAATTCTGGATTACTGGTAATCGAGGGCATTTTTTCAGCTTGGGTATATTTTATGTTGATGTTTCTGAGACCAGCGGGTTTGGAAACCCTTTCTACGACCCCTTCGACCAACTTGGCTACATCTACCTCCGTGAGGATTAGGTTATAAGTCTCCGACTCCAATTTCGATAGTTCCAGTAAGTCTTTTATCAGCATTGCCAGTCGTTGGGCTTCATTGTAAATAATACGAGCAAATTCCACTACATTGTCCGGATCCTTGCCCCCTTCGGCCAAGAGGGTCTCTGCGAATCCACTGATACTGGCTACCGGAGTCTTCAGTTCATGGGATACGTTGGCGACAAAATCCTTGCGTACCTGTTCCAGTCGTTTCATTTCGGTGACATCATTCATAACCAAGAGAATGTCCCGCTTAGCCAGATCGGCATTGTTTATAGGCACCGCATTCGCTTCGATCATTCTAGCTCCCAGGTTATGCAAAACCAGGGTTCGTTTCACTTGTTTGCCGGAACTTCTGGCCTCATCGATTATGCGCAAAACCTCATATGTGGTGATAACCTCCACATATTTGCGCCCAATTGAATTTTCCGCCAGCCCCAGTAATGATTTGGCGATGGGATTAGCATAGTCCAAACGATGTTCATGGCTAATCAAAACAACCCCATTGACGGTGTTATCCAGAATGGCTTCCAGACGATTCTTGACTTCGGAAACTTCCTGTAGGCTCTGCTCGATATGTTGACCCATATCATTGAATGACTGAGCCAAGATACCCATTTCATCTGTGGTATGCACATAGATGCGACGCTTGAGATTCCCCGCCGCTAGGTCCTGGACGGCTGCCGTGATGCTCCTAAGCGGACGGGACAAGAATTGAGCCAGAATTATGCTTGCCAGGACCGCTGCCAACCCGCACAGCAGTGCCGCTAGCAGAATTCCCATCAAGGCATTATTGTATATGCCCTGCAATTCAGCCAGGGGCATGGACATGCGCACTGCTCCGGACAATTCCTCGTTACTGAATGGTACAGCAACATAAAGCATGTTCATGTTCAGAGTGTCACTGTAGCGTATGTCCACACCCACTTGACCATGCAGGGCAGTGAATACCTCCGGTCGCGTGCTGTGGTTATCCAGGGTAGAAGGGTCTACTTCGGAATCTCCGATAACGGTGCCAGTGCTGTCTATTATAGTGACCCGCGTGTCGCTGTCTCTTGCTGCGGTGATACATATGTCCTGGTAGGTGCGGCTGGCTGAGTCACCACCTATCCGGTACTGCGTCATGTCTGCCACTAGATAGGCTTCCTTGGTAAGCCTGGCTTCCAGGTTTGCCAGGTAATAGTTTTTGAAATTCAGGTAGCCCAGTCCCCCCAGCAAACTCAGAAGAAGTGTTACTATAGCCAGGAAAGCCACCAATAGTTTGGCTCGGTAGCTTCTAATCATCGACATGCTCCTCAAATTTATACCCTATACCGCGTACGGTCTTAATGTATTGCGGATTTTTATTATCCGGCTCGATTTTTTCCCGCAGTTTGCTAATGTGTACATCCAGTACCCTGGTACTGACACTTTCATTATAGTCCCACAACACCTGGAGCAGGTAATCACGTTTCAAGACCCGCCCCCGGTTCCTAAGCAGTAAGTCCAGCAGTTCATATTCCTTCAAGGTCAGATCAAGCAGCTGGTCATGGTGGAAGATCTGATAAGTATCTGGTTTGACAACGAAGCTGCCGATGCGCAGATCTTTTTCAACTGTCGCTTCATCTGTTACCAAATTTTTTCTCCTCAATACAGCCTTGACCCTGGCAGTCAATTCCCTAACACTGAAGGGCTTCGTAACATAGTCATCTGCACCCAGTTCCAGACCCAAGATGCGGTCGATTTCTTCATCCCGGGCGGTAAGCATGATTATGGGAGTCATAATGTTTGACCGGCGCAGGTTACGGCAGATTTCCAAACCATCCTTACCAGGCAGCATCAGATCCAGGATAATCAAATCCGGTTTCTCCTCTATCGCCAGCCTCTCGCCTGCATCGCCATCATAGGCCTCAATGGTGACAAATCCCTCTTTACTCAAATTGTAGGTAATTAACCTCACCAAGGCCACTTCATCATCGACTACTAGGATTTTGCCTTGCATCATTTCACCTCATCTATTTGAGATTGACTGGTCTGGTAAAAGTCTGTCATGCCCTGTGCTTATTATCATATACTTATGTGGATTTCAACAACCCAATTTGACTGGTAGTTTTCCATCGAAAGCTACGTATTGTCTTTCCTTGAGAATCGCATTCAGCTGCCAATAACTGTTCAGTATACAGCAGCTGCTCCATCATTTCAGAGGCGCAGGATGTGGAATCATTCTCCATTCATGACGCTGATGCCGAATAAAGGAACATAATTTGTTGTGATCTGCGAAGGTGCAGTATCCCCAAATGGACTCATTAGGAATGGGAAATTTTTTATGTTTGTATGGTCACCTGCTTGCGCTTATAGCGCCTTCTTCGACGATCAATTTTTGCCCCTCAGGGCTCAGCACGTAGTCAATGAAGGCCTTAGCCAGTCCCGTCGGCTCGCCTTTGGTCACGAAGATGAAAGGTCGCTGCAGCTTATAATCACGGGTTCTCACATTTATTTCGGTGGCAGGGATGCCATCGATGGAAAGCGCTTTGACCTCGGGCCTAATACTCGACAATGAAACATATCCCACCCCATTTTTATCCCCTGCGACTGTAGCTACAATTGCCCCTGTAGAGTTCTGCACAATGGCGGACTTGATTATATCCTTTTTGTTCATGACCAGACTGGCAAACGCCTCCCGGGTGCCTGAACCCTCTTCCCGTGTCACCACTGTTATCGGCGCATCGATTCCGCCCAATTCTTTCCAGTTGTTGATATTGCCCAGATAGATGTTCACAACATCTTCTGTTTTCAAATTGCTGATGGGATTGGCCGGATTTACCACTAGGGCTATACCGTCTAGCGCGATTACCCTCCAGGTCAACCCTTGTGCCATCTCTGCTGCGGTGACAGTTCGCGACACGGCCCCTATCCCAGCAGCTCCTGAAACTGCCGATTCGATTCCAACACTTGAACCTCCGCCCTGGACGTTGATCTTTACTCCTGGATTTGCAGCCATGAATTCTTCTGCCAGGACTTCACTGAAAGGTTGTACTGAAGTCGATCCTGCTACTGTCAATGTTCCGCGTAGAACTGCTCCGTTATCGATGGTACTCTCTTTTTGTCCACAACCGGATATCGCAGCCAAGCCCCAAAAAAACATTCCAACCAAAATCCATCCGGCTTTGTTTAATCGTCGCTCACTAAACATAAAACCTCTTTCCTCCTTCTCGCTCCAGATCGATCTGGTTTAAGTCGTTAAAGATGCTGAAATCCTGAACCTTATGTTGATCTGCCAACTTTTTTCGGACAGCGGTTTTTTACTTTCCGATAAACAATCACATTGGCCACCTGGATGACTTTTCAACCTGGGATCGATTCCTTTCTTCTAGGATATAACTAAATGTTCCTAACAAACAGCTTTGGAGGAAATGTTAACATAAGTTTTACATTTCGGTTACATTTGAGGGTCGCCCCGGCTGGAAAAAAGATAAATACAAAGCGGTGCCAGCGGTAGCAGCGTCAGACGAGGCAGCGATGCCGATAGGCATTAGAGATGGGCAGGAGGTTTTGGCGAGGCGATTGCG
>CAZYGL010000057.1:0-7997 GCA_964647335.1 uncultured Syntrophomonas sp.
TCAAGTTCAGCTATGGCCCGGGCATATTGTTCTTTGTCTTCCTGGACGCTGTTCAAAACCGACTTTTTGTCTTTCAATTGAGTAGCCAGGGTGGCCTGATGGACTGCTTTGTTGGCCTGGGATACTTCCAGTTCCTTTTTTTGCACCTCCAGGTCGGCCAGGCGGTTATCCAACTCTTTTTTCTTGGCGCTGATACTGTAGATCAGGTCGCGGTCCTGGCTGATGATGGTCTTCAGCATATCATAGCGGACGATGAAATCCTTCAGGTCATCAGCACCCAGCAATATTTCCAGGTAGGAGCTCTCCCCCTGTTCATAGATCATGACCAGTCTTTCGCTGAGCAGATCTGACTGTTTCTGCAGTTCCTGCTGCTGGATCTTCATCTGTTTCTCGGTTACATTTATGTTGGTCTGCAGATACTCGATATTGTCCTCGAGTCTCTTTATCTCCTTTTCAGCTTTTTGCGCTTCAGACTCAATGTTTTTGACCTGTCCCATAATACTCTTCTCAGTGGAAGAAACCTGGTTGAGTTTCGCCTGCTGCTGGTTGAGCTGGCTCAACAGGTCCCGCAGCAGATCCTCCTGATCACTGAGCTGATCGGCCCGAACCGGCATGATCATGGTGAAAAGCAGTATCAAAGAAATGAATGTCATCAACAGCTTGGGGCAGCGCAAGTACTTCACAGCTCCTTTCCCATAGGCCGACACCGGGAGGACTAGCATCCGGCAAACGGATCACCTAGATGTCAAGGAAACGATTCAAAGAGATAAAGGTCCCCATAGTCCCCAATAGGGCTCCCGCCCCTAACAGGGACAGGTACATCCGCAACAGGGTGCTGGGCTGGTGGACCAGGGGCACAAAAAAGAAAGCCGTCTGCAAATTGGCCAGCAGGGAATTGTAACCCAGAGCCAGGGCAGCTATAGCTATGGCTGCTCCGGCAATGCCCAGGGTAATACCCTCGATGAAAAACGGCCAGCGCACGAACCAATCGGTAGCCCCGATCAGTTTCATGAGATATACTTCCTTGCGGCGAGCAAAGATCGCCAGGCGGATGGTGGTGGCGATCAGGAAAACCGAACCGATGGCCAAAAGGATCATCAGCCCCACACTTATGATTCTCACCCATTTGGTTACCTGGAAGAGCTTCTCCACTACCTCCTGGCCGTAATTCACCTTGTAAATCCCGTTCATAGTCTTGATCTCCTGGGCCAACCTGTCCACATTTTCCGGATCCTCTGCCTTGACCTCATAGCTGTTGGGCAGGGGATTTTTGCCCAGGGTCTTGCTGATCTCATAGTTTTCGGTTGTAAATCTCTCGTTCAGACGCTCCAGGGCTTCATCTTTGGAAACGAAAGTCACCGTCTCCACGCCCGGGAGCTCCGCTAGCCGGTCCTCAAGATCAGAGATCTGCGACTTGGTCAAGGCATCGTCCAGGAAGGCCACGATCTCGATGTCTGATTCGAGTTTATCCATGAGGCTGCCTGCATTCAGGGTCATCAGGACCGCAACACCCAAAAAGAGGATGCTGATTGCCATGGTGGAAACCGTTGCGAAACTAAGCAGGCGGTTGCGATACATCGAGGTCAGAGCCTCGCTTAGAAAATAGCCCAAATTCTTCAATATCATAACAAACCGTCCAGGGCGCAGATATCTGACTGAATTCGCCCTGCCTCCAATGTGACCACTCTTTTGCCGGCAGTCTTCACCAACTCCCTGGCATGGGTGGCCATGACTACCGTGGTCCCTTTGCGGTTGATGTCATAGAGGAGATCCATGATTTCCTGGGCAGTATCCATATCCAGGTTTCCGGAAGGCTCATCGGCGATCAGGAGCAGGGGCCGGTTGGCTATTGCCCGGGCGATTCCCACCCGTTGCTGCTCGCCGCCGGATAATTGTGAAGGGAAACAGTCCTCTTTGCCTTTCAAACCGACCTGCTGTATGACTTCAGTGGTGCGGGCTTTAATCACCCGGTCCGAGGTGCCCACAACTTTCATGGCAAAAGCTATATTCTCCGCCGCAGTCTTGTTCTCCAGCAGCTTGAAGTCCTGGAAAACTACCCCCATGCTGCGCCTCAGCTTGGGAACCTCGCTGCGCTTCATGCGCACGATGCTGCGTGAGGCGATAAAAATCTGGCCCTGGGTGGGAATTTCTTCCCTGAACAGCAGTTTCACCAGGGTAGATTTGCCGGCCCCGCTGGGCCCCATTAAAAATAAGAACTCGCCCCGATCTATCTTTAAAGAAACGTCATTCAAGGCTTTAACCCCGTTTTTGTAGACCTTGCTGACATTATAAAACTGTACGAGCATCCAATTTCCTCCGGTCGGGATTGGGTCAACACTATAAAAACGCCATCTAATGGAGTTTCTACACCCAGGGGATAAATCCTCTATCTTCTCGATTTCTTTTGCAGCAGCAGACGGGTGTTGGCAACGATCCGGTCCACAGTCAATCCGTAATATTCCAGCAGTTCGTCGGGAGTTCCTGATTGGCCGAATAGGTCCATGATCCCCATCCGTTCCACCGGCACCGGGTATTCACTGCATACCACTTCACAGACTGCGCTGCCCAGCCCTCCCAGGACCGTGTGTTCTTCCACGGTCAGGATGGCCCCGGTCTCACGGGCCTGGCGGGCTATGAGCTCCCGGTCGATAGGTTTTATGGTATGCATATCGACGACAGCTGCCTCTATGCCATCCCGGGCCATTATTTCCGCGGCTTCGAGGCACTTGGCCACCATTATTCCGCAGCCAATCAGGGTAACATCGGTCCCGGGGCGCAATTCGATGCCCCGGCCGATGTTGAAATGCATATTATCATCGTATATGGTCGGAACCGCCGGACGGCCCAGGCGCAGGTACACCGGCCCGGCACGATGGTATACAGCTTCCACCGCTTTGGCAGTGGAAATACCGTCTGCCGGCACAACCACGCACATATTCGGCACACTGCGCATCAGGGAGATATCTTCCACCGATTGATGTGAGCCCCCGTCCTCTCCCACGGTGATACCGGCGTGGGTAGCGCAGATCTTGACATTGAGACTGGCATAGGCCAGGGAATTGCGCACTATTTCAAAAGCGCGGCCGGTGGCAAAAATAGCGAAAGAACTGGCATAGGCAACCTTTCCGGCTGCTGCCAATCCCGCCGCCATACCCATCAGATTCTGTTCGGCTATCCCAGCGTTGATGAACCTGGCCGGGAAAACCTTGGCAAAATCAGCGGTCTTGGTGGATTTGGACAGGTCTGCATCCAGAACCACTACATCACCATACTTCCGGCCTAGTTCGACCAGGGCCTTTCCGTAGGCATCCCGGGTTGCTTGCTTCTCCAACTTCGTTCCTCCTTAGTATCGATCTGTCCGCTTGCTATTCGTAACATCCCAACTCAGCCAGGGCCCTGGAGGTTTGTTCCTTGTTGGGAGCGCTGCCATGCCATTCCACCTTGTTCTCCATGAAAGAACAGCCCTTGCCTTTGACGGTGTCGGCGATTATTATGGTCGGCCGGCCGGCAATGGTCCGGGCTTTATTCAGAGCCTCCATGATCTGGCGGTGGTCATGCCCGTCCACCAGCAGGGTTTCCCATCCGAAGGCCCGGAATTTGTCCGCCACCGGTTCGGGGGACATGACTTCACAGGTAGGTCCGTCGATCTGCAAACCGTTATGGTCCAGGAAGGCGACCAGATTGTCCAATTTGTAATGGTGGGCAGCCATGACTGCTTCCCAAACCAGCCCTTCCTCTATCTCTCCGTCCCCAAGCAGGGTGTAGACCCGGAAATCCAGGCCATCTATTTTGGCAGCCAACGCCATTCCCACAGCCCAGGATACTCCCTGTCCCAGTGAACCGGTGGAGGCATCAACCCCTGCCACCTTGCGCATGTCGGGATGGCCCTGCAGGGGACTGCCCAGTTTGCGAAGCTGAAGCAGTTCACTCTTGGGGAAATAACCTCTTTCTGCCAGAGCTGCATAAAGCAAGGGGGCCGCGTGCCCTTTGCTGAGCACGAAACGGTCACGCGCGGCGGCCCGGGGCTGCAGGGGATCGATGTTCATCTCCCAGAAATAGAGGCAGGCTACGATATCGGCACTGGAGAGAGATCCCCCAGTATGTCCGGATCCCGCCTCTCCCAGCATCCTGATGATGTCCTGGCGCAGGATCAAGGCCTTTGAGCTTACGGCTTGGATTGCACTCTCGGTAATTTCTCTCACGATAACCTCCTGTATCATTCTTTCGGCAAGCGCAAGCAGGCGGTAATGAAATCATCCAGGTCCCCGTCCAGGACTGCCTGAACATTGCCAGCTTCGCAATTGGTGCGGTGATCTTTTATAAGGGAGAAGGGATTTAGGGTATAGGTCCTGATTTGGCTTCCCCAGGCGATCTCCTTGTATTCCCCTTTCATCTTCTGGAGGGAATCCTCCCTCTCCTTGCACTGCAGTTCGTAGAGGCGGGCATTCAAGATCTTCATAGCCCCCAGGCGATTGGCATGCTGGGAGCGCTCATTCTGGCATTGGGCCACAATTCCAGTGGGCAGGTGGGTAATGCGCACCGCCGAATCAGTCTTGTTGACATGCTGGCCTCCGGCCCCGCCGGAGCGGTAGGTATCTATACGCAGATCTTCAGGATTTATCTTCACGGCTATCTCTTCGCTGACCTCGGGCAGCACCGCCACCGATGCGAAAGAGGTGTGGCGGCGCCCGGAAGTATCGAAGGGAGAGATGCGGATCAGGCGGTGAACCCCTTCCTCGCACTTCAGTTTACCGTAGGCATACAGGCCTTTGACCAGGAAAGTAACACTCTTGACCCCGGCTTCATCTCCAGCCAGGTAATCAAGCATCTCAACCTCATACCCGGAGGCTTCCGCCCAGCGGGTGTACATGCGCAGGAGCATCTCCACCCAATCCTGGGCTTCAGTCCCTCCCGCACCTGCATGCAGTGACACGATAGCATTGCCGGCATCGTTCTCCCCGGCAAACAGGATGAGCAGCTCGTACTCACGGAACTTTTTGGCGAAGACTTCCAATTCTTTAACGGTGTCCCGGTACAATTCCGGTTCATCCTCAGCTTCGGCCAACTGCAGCATCTCATCCAGATAACCGGCCTGGGACCAGAATTGCTGAAACTGCTGCACGCTGGCCTGCAGGTCGCTGATCCTTTTCAAGACCTGCTGAGCCCGCTGGTTGTCATCCCAGAAGTTTTCTCCCAGGGTAACCTTCTGCAGTTGCTCTATTTCTCGCTCTTGTTTAGGGATGTCAAAGAGAAACCCTCATCTCATTAAGGCTATTTATTATTTCAGTTATTGTCCCCCGCGGATCTTCAATCATCTCTTCACCTCATAAGGCCCTTCGGCCTGTCTTATTAACTGGCAGCTCGCCCGCAGCACTTTTTGTACTTTTTGCCGCTGCCGCAGGGACAGGGATCGTTGCGGCCTACTTTGGCGCCGGCATGCACCGGTTTCTTTTCGGCTGTGTCGCTCTGGTTGGTTACCATCCGCCGCTCCTCCGGGCGTTCGATCACTTTAACCCGCAGGATGAAGCGCACCACATCTTCTTTGATGGAGTAAACCATAGACTGAAACGCTTCATAGGCCTCGAATTTATATTCGACCAGGGGATCGCGCTGGGCGTAAGCCCTCAGGTTGATGCCGTTGCGCAGCTGGTCCATGGCATCGATATGGTCCATCCATTTGCTGTCGATGATGCGCAGCATGATGGCTTTCTCTATCTCGCGCATGGTGGAGTTGCCCAGTTCGGCTTCCCGGGCCTCGTACAGGGCGTGGGTCTTGTCGGCTACCAAATCTTTGACTTCCTCCTTGGTCATCCCCAGCAGCTCTTCCCGGCTGAGCTTGTGGTCGGGCAGGATATTCTGCTCGATATAGGTCAGGAGGCCTTCCATATCCCATTCATCGCTATACTTCAATTCGCCGGCGAATGAATCCACCACCTGGGAGATTACATCGTCGATCATGGCCGCAACCGTTTCCTTGAGGTCCTCACCGTAGAGCACCTTTTTGCGTTCACCATAGATGACCATACGCTGGTTATTGATAACATCGTCATATTCCAGTACGTGTTTGCGGATCTCGAAATTGCGGCTTTCCACTTTCTTCTGGGCATTTTCGATAGCCTTGGTGATCAGTTTGTTTTCGATGGGCATGGAATCATCCATGCCCAGGCGATCCATTAGTCCTTCGATGTTGCCCGAGCCAAACAGGCGCATCAGGTCGTCCTCCAGGGATACATAGAAACGTGATTCCCCCGGATCGCCCTGGCGCCCTGAACGACCGCGCAGCTGATTATCGATGCGCCGCGATTCGTGGCGTTCTGTGCCCAGCACATACAAACCGCCCATGTTCTGAACCCCTTCGCCCAAGACGATATCGGTACCGCGCCCCGCCATGTTGGTAGCGATGGTCACCATCCCCGGCTGGCCAGCCTGGGCGATGATCTGGGCTTCCTTCTCATGGTGCTTGGCATTCAGCACCTGGTGCTTGACGCCTTTTTTGCGCAGCATCTCACTCAGCAATTCCGACTTCTCAATGCTGATGGTGCCGACCAGCACCGGCTGATTGGTCTTATGCTTGGCGACGATATCCTCGACTACTGCCCTGAATTTGCCGTTTTCGCTGCGATACACCCAGTCGGACTGGTCCGCCCTGACCATAGGCAAATTGGTGGGGATCACCACTACATCCATTCCGTAAATATTGCGGAATTCATCCTCTTCGGTCTTGGCGGTACCGGTCATGCCCGCCAGTTTCTTGTACATGCGGAAATAATTCTGGAAGGTTATGGTGGCCAGGGTTTGGGATTCCTTCTCCACCTTGACTCCTTCCTTGGCCTCGATGGCCTGGTGCAAACCGTCGCTGTAGCGCCGGCCAAACATCAGCCGGCCGGTAAACTCGTCCACGATTATGATCTGGTCATCCTTGACCACATAATCCACATCCCTCTTCATCAGGGTGTGGGCCCGCAGTCCCTGGTTGACATGGTGGGCCAGTTCCATGTTGTCGGATAGATTATCGATGGCGAAGGTCTTCTCCACCCGCCTGACCCCTTCTTCAGTCAGGGTGACGACATTGGCCTTTTCGTCTACCATATAATCCTCTTCATTTTTAAGGTGGGGAATGAATTTGGCGATGCGGTGGTAGAGTTCGGTGGGTTTGTCCCCTTCCCCGGAAATTATCAGCGGGGTGCGGGCCTCATCTATCAATATGGAGTCCACCTCATCGATGATAGCGTAATGCAAAGGCCGCTGGACCATGTTGGCGGCCGATACGACCATGTTATCCCGCAGGTAGTCGAAACCCAGTTCGTTATTGGTCCCATAGGTGATATCCGCGGCGTAAGCCTCCCGCCGCTCGGCATAACTGAGGTCATGAACGATCAGACCCACCGTAAGTCCGCAGAACTCATATATGGGCCCCATCCATGCCCGGTCACGGCTGGCCAGATAATCATTGACCGTCACTATGTGGACGCCCCGGCCCGCCAGGGCATTGAGATAGGCCGGCAGGGTTGCCACCAAAGTCTTGCCTTCACCAGTCTTCATTTCCGCGATCTTGCCACGGTGCAAGACCATGCCGCCGATCAGCTGCACATCGAAATGCCTCATGCCCAGAGTGCGCCGGGATGCTTCCCGCACCAAGGCAAAAGCCTCCGGCAAGATGTCTTCCAGGGTTTCACCCTGCTCCAGTCTCTGGCGGAATTCGGCTGTCTTGACCGGGAAATCGCCATCGGCCAACTGACGGAAACGATCCTCCAGGCTATTTATCTCCTCCACGAATTTCTGCAGCCTTTTGACTTCTTTTTCGCTATCGTCGAGCAGTCTTTTGACAAAATCCTTGATCACTCAAAATTACCTCTTTTCAAAAAAAGAGGAACCTTACGGTTCCCATAATTAACACTGTCTGTAATAGGATGGCCCTATTTATAGTATCACTTTTGGCAGCCTGCAAGCAACTCCCTCTAGCGGGGCTCGATCAAGCCGTAATTGCCGTCAGTCCT
>CAZYGL010000058.1:0-7855 GCA_964647335.1 uncultured Syntrophomonas sp.
AGGAGTAGAGGTTTTTATGGAAATATTCTTGCCCGGGCGGGATATAAAATTGGTACTGAAGAATTTGGTTTTGGACATGAACGGCACCATCGCTGTGGATGGGGAACCGGTGCCCGGTGTAGACCTGCTGCTGGAGGCGCTCAAGCCGCAGCTCAACATCTATCTCTTGACATCGGATACCATGGGAAGCGGTGCGGCGGTGGCAGCCAGGCTGGGAATCCCTTTTTTTAAAGTCGGTAGCCCCGGCGGGGAGGACAAATTGGACTTTCTTAACACTATCGGCGCAGAGGAGAGTATCGTCATCGGTAATGGCTATAATGACCGCTTGATCCTGGAAAAAGCAGCCCTGTCCATGGTGATAATGGGAGCGGAGGGATGTTCCAGCAAAGCCCTGCAGGCGGCAGATATAGCTGTGGGCAATATTCTGACGGCCCTAGAACTTTTGGCAAATCCCCTGCGCATCATTGCCACACTTAGAGACTAGCCGCTGATAAGAATCAGGGGGGACAAAATCTCCCCCTGATTTTTTTGATAATATCACAATTAATTCTTTGAATATGCGTCATATTTGACTTATAATAAATGATATTTACCTCATATAAGATGGCGCTTACCCAGCGGTTGCAATGAATACAATCGAAAATGAGGCAAATCTTATTAGCATGGACCGTTTATTATGCTATAATAACAAGAATTTATGAAATCGATGGGATTGAAAATCCGGGCCCAGGCTCGGATTTATTGGGAAAGAAGGGGGAGAGAGACTTGGAGAATGCGGTTAGATTGTCTCCAGCCGGTTCCAGCCAGAAGGATTTGATCGCCAGACTGGAAGCGGAGGCAGGTACCAGCATTAAACTGTGTTACCAATGCGGTAAATGCACGGCCGGATGCCCGGCGGCCTTTGCCATGGATTACCCGCCCCGGCAGGTGATCCGTCTTCTGCAGCTGGATATGGTAGAACAAGCCCTGGGGGTGGAGAGCATCTGGATCTGCGCTTCCTGTGAGACCTGCTCGGCTCGCTGCCCGCGCGGAGTGGATATCGCCTCCCTGATGGATACCATGCGCCGCGAAGCGCTCAAACGCAATAAGACCGACAAACGGGTAGCGGCTTTCAACAAAGCCTTCCTGGCCAATGTCAAAAACTTTGGAAGGGCCTATGAAGCTGGCCTGTTGCTGCAATATAATCTGACCACCGGCCAGTTCTTCAAAGATCTGGGCCTGGGCCTGCCTATGCTGCAGCGCGGCAAAGTCAGTCCCCTGCCCCACAAGATCAAAGGGCGCGAAGAAATGAAGAAGATATTCGAGCGCGCTGAGAAACTCGGGGGTGAGGAATAATGAAATTCGCATACTACCCAGGGTGTGCAGCCGAGGGCAGCGGTGTGGAATATGGCATGTCCATGGAGAGGACTGCCGAGATTTTAGATTTCGAACTGCAGGAACTGGAAGACTGGAACTGCTGCGGGGCTACTTCGGGGCACAATACCGATAAATTGCTGTCTCTGGCCCTTCCGGCCAGAACCCTGGCCATTGCTGAAAAGATGGGGCTCAATACCATCGTGGCTCCCTGTGCAGCCTGCTACAGCCGCCACCGCCACGCCGAACATGCCATCCAGCACGATCCGGCCATGAAGAAAAAAATCGAGGCGGTACTGGAAACCGAACTGAAGGGTGATGCCGAGACCCTGTCCATTCTGGACGTGCTGGTCAATAAAATAGGCACCGATGCCATAGCGGCCAAGGTGGTAAATCCCCTTACCACCATGAAAGCGGCCTGCTATTATGGCTGCCTGCTGGTAAGGCCGATTGAATATACGGGCTTCGACGATGAGGAAGACCCCCAGACTATGGATAAGGTGATGAAAGCCCTGGGGGCTGAACCGGTGGAATGGTCCCATAAAACCGAATGCTGCGGTGCGGCTATGGTAACCTCCCGTCCCGATGTGGGCATGCCTATGCTCTATCGGGTCTTGAAAGATGCCAAGGAATCAGGAGCCGAGTGCCTGGTCACCGCTTGTCCATTATGCGGGCTGAACCTGGATATGCGCCAGGCAGCAGTGGAAAAACAGTTCAAGGAGACCTTCAACCTGCCTATATATTATGTAACCGAGCTCCTGGCCATCGCTTGCGGGGATGAATACAAAAAGGTGGGCATCGAAAAGCATTTCGTGGAAGCCGGCAAATATTTGGAAACTGTGAAGATCAGAGCCGCTGAAGCCAAGATCGCAGCGGAGAAGGCCGCCGAAGAAGCAGCGGCCAAGGCCAAAGCCAAAGCCGAGGCAGCCAAAGCTGCCAAGGAGAAAGCAGCCCAGGCTAAGGCTGCCAAAGAGGCAGAAGGCGGGACTAAAGAGCCCAGTTCCAAGGCTGCGCCCACAGAAACCAAGCCGACCGAGCCGGATCCCAAGAAAGTGGAGGCTTTCGTAACTGCCCTGACCAAGAATCCCGACAAGATGTCGGCTAAATTGGTGGCTGATCCGGCCCAAGCCGGGATCCTTGCAGCCACCCTGGACGAGAAAAGGATTGCCAAACTGGCGGGTTTGATGGCCAAGGATATGGAGCTAGCCAAGAAAGCAGCCCAGGCTTTTGTCCAGGCCGAACTCAAAAAGCAGGGTGAATGCCAGGATTAACATGACTGAAGGCGGAATAGAGACTATCCGCTAAAGATAATGTGATTACCACTGAAAGGGGAGACGGAGTAGATGAAGAAACGAGTAGGCGTATTCGTTTGTGAGTGTGGTACGAACATCGCCGCTACCGTGGATACTGCCAAGGTAGCCGAATACGCGAAAACATTGCCCGGCGTGGTTTATGCCACCAATTACAAGTATATGTGTTCAGATCCGGGCCAGGAGCTGATCCGGAATGCCATAAATGAACAGAAGCTGGAACAGGTAGTAGTGGCATCCTGTTCGCCCCGGATGCATGAGAATACCTTCCGCAAGGCAACCGCTGCAGGCGGACTTAATGCTTACATGATGGAAATGGTCAACATCCGTGAACAGGACTCCTGGGTCACGCACGATAAAGGCCAGGCTACGGCCAAGGCCGAAAAATTGGTCAGGATGGCAGTGGCCAAAGCCCTGCGCAACAAACCCCTGCAGGTGACTACCGTGCCGATAACAAAGAAAGCCCTGGTCATCGGGGGCGGCATCGCCGGGATGCAAGCCGCCCTGGACATTGCTGAAGGCGGTCACCAGGTAGTGATAGTGGAGAGGGAAGCTTCCATCGGGGGTAAGATGACCCAGCTGGACAAGACCTTTCCTACTATGGACTGCGCGGCCTGAATTGGCACCCCCAAGATGGTGGCTGCGGCGCAGCACCCTAACATCGAACTGATGACCTACTCAGAGGTCGTCGAAGTAAAAGGCTATATCGGCAACTTCAAGGTGACGGTCAAGCAGAAGCCCAAGTATGTGGACTGGGATGCCTGTACCGGCTGCGGGACCTGCTGGGAGAAATGCCCCACCAAGAAACTATCCGATGAATTCGAATTCGGAATGGGTAAAAGAACCGCTATCCATAAGCTCTTTCCCCAGGCGGTGCCTGGCAAACCAGTCATCGATGCAGAGAACTGCCTGAAACTCACAAGCGACAAATGCGGCATATGCGAAAAAGTGTGCCCCACGGAATCCATCCGCTTCGCGGATATGCCGGTCTACAAGGAAATGGAGATCGGGGCCATCGTTATGGCTACCGGTTATGACCAGTTCGACTGGAAGCAGTCTTACGGTGAATATGGTTACGGCAAGTACCCGGATGTGATCAGTGGGCTGGAATTCGAGCGCCTGGTATCAGCCGGCGGTCCCACTGCGGGCAAGATCGTGCGCCCCTCGGACGGCAAGGAGCCCAAGAACATCGCCTTCATCAAATGTGTGGGCTCCAGGGATGACACCAAAGGCAAGAGCTATTGCTCCCGGGCCTGCTGTATGTACACCGCCAAACACGCCTATCAGGTCAAGACCAAGATCGAGGACGGCGAAGCCTATGTCTTCTACATGGATGTTAGGACCGCCGGCAAGAACTATGAAGAATTCTATCAGCGGGCCCTGAATGCGGGAGCCAAGTTCATCCGCGGACGGGTCAGCAAGATCTATCCCCAGGGTGAGAAGTTGATCCTGAAATCCGAGGACACCCTGCTGGGCATGCCCATAGAAGTCGAAGCCGACCTGGTGGTCCTGGCCAGTGCCATGGTGCCAGCCGCCGGGGCAGTGGACCTGGCCAAGAAAATCGGCTTCTCGGTGGACAAGGACGGCTGGTTCCAGGAGGCTCACCCCAAACTGCAGCCGGTGGAGACCTTTGCGGCCGGGGTTTACCTGGCAGGTACCTGCCAGGGTCCCAAAGACATCCCCGATACCGTGGCCCAGGCCAGCGGCGCAGCCGTAAAAGTGTTGGGGCTGTTTTCCAAGACCGAACTGGCCACTGAACCCATGGTTTCCGAGGTGGATATCAGCAAGTGCTCGGGCTGTGGCTTCTGTGTGCCGATCTGCCCATACAAGGCGATTTCTCTCAAGGATTACAATGAACGGGGCGGCCACGGCCATGGCCCCTTCACCCGCCAGGTAGCTGAAGTCAACAGCAGCCTGTGCCAGGGCTGCGGAGCCTGTTTGCCGGCTTGCCGGACCCTGGCCCTCAACCTGAAAGGGTTTACCAATGATCAAATCGCGGCGGAGGTGGATGCATTATGTCTATAGCTGAGAAAGGGGCCTGGGAGCCAAAGATAATCGTATTTGCCTGCAACTGGTGTTCTTATGCGGCAGCCGACCTGGCCGGGCTCAACCACTTGGAATATGATGCCGATGTGCGCATAATTCGCACCCCCTGTTCAGGGCGGATGGACCCCATGCTGGTTTTAAGGGCCTTCAACCGGGGGGTAGACGGGGTCTTGCTCTCCGGCTGACACCCTGGAGACTGCCACTATGGTAGTGGCAATTACTATCAGCGCCGCCGGCAGACGGTGATGAAGAGCCTGATGGAGTATATCGGTCTGGAACCCCAGCGCTACCAGGTAGCCTGGATTTCAGGGGCTGAAGGGATAAAGTTCCAGGAGACCATGGCTAAGTTGGTCAAGGATGTCAAACAACTGGGACCGAACAGAAAGCTGAGGGATGCGCAATGAAAGAAATAACCGGGAAAATTCAGGCAATTGCGGCTAAGCTTTTTGCAGAGGGTAAGATCGATGTTTTCCTGGCCTGGGAACAGGGGGAACTGGATTTTCAGACCAAGTCCTACGCAGCCCGCAGTGCCGAAGATGTGCCCAATATAGTATTCAACGAATATGCCATATACAATGTGGCCAACTCCCTGCTCAAGTTCAGGGACGGCCACGAGCGGATTGGGATTGCGGTCAAGGGCTGCGACTCGCGAGGGATAGTGCGTCTCCTGGAAGACCTTCAGATGACGAGGGAGCGGCTATATATTGTGGGCATACCCTGCCCGGGAATGAAGGACCCCCTGATCGCAGCCAGGAACTATGGCGGCTTCGAGCAGGCAAAACAGGAAGAGGGCCTGGCTAAGAAGTGCCTGGACTGTATAGAGCCCAATCCGGTCATCTATGATGAAATCGTGGGCCCGCTGCAGAGTCCGCGCCAAAGCGGGGAAAGGTTCGCCAGGGTCAGGGAAATGGAAGAGATGAGTACCGATGAACGCTATCAATTCTGGGCTGACACCCTATCGAGCTGCATCCGCTGTTATGCCTGCCGCCAGGTGTGCGTAGCCTGTGACTGCCGGACCTGTATATTCGATGAGATGAAGCCCCAGTGGGTAGGCCGGGAAAACAGCACCGCAGACAATATGATGTATCACCTGGTCAAACATGCCCACATGGCTGGCCGCTGTATCGAGTGCGGTGAATGCGAGCGGGTCTGTCCCGTAAATATACCCCTGATGCTCTTGAATCAGAAGCTCATCAAAGAAGTGGGCTTACTATATGGCGGTCCGGAAGCGGGCATGAAATACGAGGAAGGGGCCAAGCCCCCCTTGAGCGTGTATCGCGAAGATGATCCGGACAGCTTTCACTAGGAGGTGGGAAAGATGAAGGTATTGAGCAAAACCAAGCTACAACAAGCTCTGAATAAACTGAGCGACCAGTACGAAGTCTTCCTGCCCATGCAAAAGGGAGCCCAGAGCGGGTATTTCCCCTGGCAGAGCTTTACCGAGGGCCAGGATGAATTAAGGCTGGAAGCGTTAAATGTTTACCAGTCGCCCAAACAGGTGGTCCTGCCCCAGACCGAGAAGATGTACAGCATCAGGGGCCAGGGAATAGAAGTCAATATCGACCAGACTTTTGAAGACGCCCATCCTACGGTGATCTTCGGAGCCCGGGGATGCGATGTCAAGGGCATCCTGGCAATGGATGAGGTATTCCTGACCCGGGGCTATGAGGACAGCTTCTACAAGGCCCGGCGCTGCAATAACGTAATCATTGCCAATGCCTGCTATGAGCCAGGGGCTAATTGCTTTTGCTATGCTATGGAAGTCGACCAGCTGGATCCGGCCGGTGCGGATGTGGTCATCCGTGATGCCGGGGACGCCTATGCCTGGGAAGCCAAGACCGATAAGGGCGCAGCCGTGACCGCTCTCCTGGCTGATTTCCTGGAAGACAAAGACCTTAAGCTGCCTGAAGCCAAGCCTTTCAAGCAAAAGGTGGACTACAGCGGGGTAGCGGAGAAGCTCAAGGGCATGTTCGAATCTCCGCTGTGGGACAAGCTGGCCCAGCCCTGCATCAACTGCGGGATGTGCACCTATGTATGCCCTTCCTGTTATTGCTTTGACATCCAGGTCAAGATGTGGGGCGATGAAGGCTACCGCTTTCGGGCCTGGGATTCCTGCATGTTCGAGGAATATAGCCGGGAGGCAGGGGGAGGCAATCCACGCGGAGCTGCCAAAGAGCGTTTCCGGCAGCGTTTCCTGCATAAACTGGAATTTTTCACGGAAAGATACGGCACCCCTCTGTGCACCGGCTGTGGCCGCTGTATAATCATCTGTCCGACCGATGTGAATATCGTGAAAATCATGGCGGCAGTAAAGGAGGCGGAATAGCATGGCTGATAAGAATGAATGCACCTGCAGCGAACAGCCCCTGGTGCCCACTATAGTAGAGGTAGTGGATATAATCGACCGTACCCCGGATGTGAAGAGCTTCTTTGTGCGGAATCAGGACGGGAATGGTGTGCCGTTCCAGGTAGCCCCCGGCCAATGCGCCATGGTTTCCCTCTTGCCGGTGGGCGAGGCTATGATCTCCTGCACCTGGCAGGAAGAACAGGAATACCTGGAATTCGCCATCAAGAGAGTGGGGCTTTTGACCGATGAACTCCACCAGATCGATATCGGGCAGAAGATCGGGGTGCGGGGGGCTTATGGCAACGGTTTCCCGGTGGAAGCCTGCAAGGGCAAAGATATGGTATTCATCGCCGGCGGCATCGGGCTGGCCCCGCTCAGGTCCTTTATAAAATACTGTTTCAAAAACCGCCAGGATTATGGCAAAATCACCATCATCTACGGCAGCCGCAGCAGTGCCGACCTGTGCTTCAAGGAGGAACTGTTCGACCTGTGGCCCAAGGAGCCTGATACCCAGGTCTTTGTCACCATCGACAATCCCGAAGCCGACTGGAGTGGGCACGTAGGCTTCGTACCGGCCTACCTGGAAGAACTTAATCCCAGTCCCAATGGTGCTATCGCGGTGGTGTGCGGACCGCCCATCATGATCAAGTTTGTGCTGCAGTCCCTGGAGAAGATGGGCTATGCGGATGAACAGGTCATAACCACCCTGGAGATGCGGATGAAGTGTGGGATCGGCAAGTGCGGGCGCTGTAACATCGGCAGCGAATTCATCTGCCTGGATGGACCGGTCTACTACTTA
>CAZYGL010000059.1:0-2449 GCA_964647335.1 uncultured Syntrophomonas sp.
CCTGCAGTTTTTCCCCCAGCACTGCTCCCAACCAGGGTCCGATGATTATTCCAAAGGGCGGAAAGATGAAAATACCGGCCACCCCGCCCAGTACGGCCCCCCAGACACCTTTTTTGCTGGAATTGAAGTATTTGGCACCCAGATAGGTGGAAATATAGTCAACCAGCATTGACAGCACGGCTATACCAGCCAATACCACCAAGTATTGGGCGCTGATGACCTGAAAACCTTCGTACCAGCCATAGGCGGCTATGGCAACGAATATTATCGGGATTCCAGGCAGAAACGGCAGAAATGTTCCGGCAATGCCTATGATAATGACCAACAGGGTAACTGCCAGGACCGCCACATCCATTGGTTTATTCCCTCCTCCTCTGATCTTTTAAGCTTCCAGAATATTCTCGGCCAGCCTTTTTACCACCCAGCGACAGTGCTCATAGGTAAGCCCTCCCTGGAGATAAGCAATATAAGGTTCACGCAGGGGGGCATCGCAGGACAATTCCATCGACGATCCCTGTACAAAGGTTCCGGCGGCCATGACTATTTTTTCGTCATACCCAGGGACCCGGGCAAACTCCAGACGAACATCGCTGTCCACCGGCGAACTGGCTTGAACCGTCTGGCAGAATCTTAGTACCTGGTCTGCGCTTTTCAGCCTGATCCCCTGCACTATGTCTCCTCGATCAATATCCCAGCCGGGAAGGGCCTCAAAACCCATTTCGGAAAAGACGTGAGCCAACAGGGCAGCACCTTTCAGTGCCTGCAGCACGGTGTGGGGGGCCAGGAACAATCCCTGGTAAAACCATCTTTTATCGGTCAGGCTGGCTCCCAGGGCCTTGCCCAGACCCGGAGCAGTCAATTGTTCAGCCACCATTTCTACCAGTTCCCTGCGCCCTGTAACATAGCCCCCGCTGGGAGCCAAACCACCGCCTGGATTCTTGATCAGGGAGCCAGCCATGATGTCGGCTCCCACCTGAACCGGTTCCAGCAGAGCAGTGAATTCACCATAGCAATTGTCCACAAATACTATCGTTTCGGGATTGGCCGCCCGGACGATCCGGATAAGCCAATCTATATCGCCTACCGTCAGGGATGGCCTGGCCATATAGCCTCTCGACCTCTGGATCAAGGCCAGCCGGGTGTCAGGTCCTATCATACTCCGGATAGTTTCAGGGTCAGGCTTTCCCAGCCGATCCAGGGGCGCTTCCCTGTATATGATTCCCTTGGCTGTCAATGTACCTCTGCGCGGCTCCCCGGTTCCGATCACCCGGCATAGAGTGTCGTAGGGACGTCCGGCCAGGGACAGTATTTCCTGGCCCGGGCTGACTAATGCCTGCAGACAGGCAGAAATTGCATGGGTCCCAGATACGATGGTGGAACGCAGCAAAGCTTCTTCTGCTCCCATAATCTCGGCATAGATTTCTTCCAGCTCATCCCGGCCGGTATCGCCATAGCCGTATCCCGAGCTGGGACTGAAATAAGCTTCCCTGACCCTATGCTGCTGGAAGGCTTCCAGGATCTTGACCTGGTTTTGATAGGCAATGTCCTCGAAGCAGGCGAATCTTTCCTGCAAGGCCTTTTCAGCCCGCTTAATCAATTCTGTGGCTGTCATGTCCCTCTCCCTGATTCAAAAAACTAAATCCCCGGTCCCAAAGAGAACCAGGGATATTGTTGACTCTGATCGATACGATACCCCTTTATCAGAAGGGATTACTCGGTCTCGGCCTTAACATCCATATTGATAACGCCGATGGGCTTGATGGGAGCCACGGTAGATATGGCATGCTTATATACCAATTGCTGCCTCCCGTCCAGTTCCACTATCACTGTAAAATTATCAAAACCCTTCACCAGGCCTTTGATTTGAAATCCATTGACCAGAAATATGGTGACCAAAATCTTCTCTTTCCTGACCTGGTTGAGAAAAGCATCCTGCAGGTTAAACTGGGTTTTATTCAACAACGTTTGACCCCCCACTCCATTTTGATTATCCGGATCTAGGTCTTGCACTGTCACTATATTCTACACTGACCGGAATTGTCCTTCCACGATTTCACAAATTTTGTCTGCCAACTCCGAAGCATGAGGATATTCAGAGACATTGACCCAGGTGATCCTTTTGTCTCGTTTGAACCAGGTCAACTGCCTTTTCGCGAAATTGCGCGTTTCCTGTTTGATGTCCCGCAAGCAATCCTCCCAATTTATCATCCCTTCCAGGTAACAATATACCTGCTTGTAACCCAAAGCTTGCATGGAATTGGATTCCAAGCTGCATCCCCTGGCTCGCAGGCGGATGACTTCTTCCACCAGCCCTTCGCCTATCATCTGGTCGATCCTGGCTTCGATCCTGGCATACAACTGGGCCCGGTCCATATATAAACCGACTGCAGCCAACTGATAGGCTTCCCGGTTACGCTGCTGTAACTGGGAAAAGGGCTGCCCGGTCAGG
>CAZYGL010000059.1:2459-7838 GCA_964647335.1 uncultured Syntrophomonas sp.
TATGATGCGTTTGCGGTCATTTGCCCCTATCTTCACGGCATATTCAGGATCAATTGCCCGCAGTATTTCATAAAGCCTGGTGAGTCCTTGTTTCTGGAGCGCCTGTTCCCAGCGCTGTCTCACTTCCTGTCTCGCTTCGACCGGGAAAAAATCGTACTTATCCACTACCGCCTGGTAATACAGTCCGGTCCCCCCCACCAGCAAAGGGAGCTTGCCGCGTTTCGTTATTTCATTTATGGCTTCCTGGGCCAGCCTCTGGTAGTCGGCAACGGTGAAATTGACCTCGGGCTCCACCACGTCTACCAGGTGATGAGTGACCCGCTGCCGGGTCTCAAAATCAGCCTTTGCGGTGCCGATATCCATACCCCTGTATACCTGCATGGAATCACAAGAGATAATCTCGCTGCCCAGCTTCTCCGCCACCAAAAGAGATATCTCGGTTTTCCCTACCGCAGTAGGCCCTACCAGGGCAGCCAATTTTTGCATAGAATAAAACCTCATTATGACAGAATAATTGCCGGGATCAGGTTATGGGAATTACCCCATAGGCGATAGGATTATGTTTGCTTCCCTCAATGCGCCTGAATCCCAGCCTTTCGAATTCACCCAGCCCGGCTTCACTCTTCAGGACCACTCTCTTCCTGGCCACCCGGCAGGCCTCGTCTATGCTGCCCGGGTTTAGGGCATCGTGGTTGGCGTATCTCCTTAAGGCTGAAATCGGCTGGCTCTGCAGCAACGGCTGGCTGAACATGGGATCGAAATAAATTATGTCCTGTGAGCGGTCAGGCTGCATCTGCAGGTAATCGCCGTGATGCACGGCTATGACCTGGATCCGATGGACTGCTTGGTTGAGCCAGGGCATTTTCCCCCGGTATAATTTCATCCCCCACCCGATCACTGCTGCCAGCGCCGGCTGCGATTCGAGCCCGGTAATAGCCCCGCTACCCGAAAAATAGGAAGCTACGATGGCATCCGCCCCCATACCCAAAGTACAGTCCAGGAAACTGTCTCCGGGCTGCAGTTGGCAGGCCTTGACCATATTATCGGCCCGGCCTAGCTTGCGATGGGCAGCTATTCTGGATTTAGCCATACTGGGGTGAAAAAAAAGCTTTTCCTCCCCAGCCCGCAGCACCGGCCCCTGTTCCTCCCATACGATCACTGCATCCGCTCCGTTTTGAGCGGCCAGCTTGGCCAGGCCCAGACCTTGGCGGGGCACATATGGAAATCCGCTGTCAGAAAGGAATTCTGCCATCGGCTCGCTGACTCTATCCTGTGACTGGGTCGTAGTTACAATCAAATGCATGCCTATTTCCTTTTAAACCGTTTCTCCAGTTCGGGCTTGGACATCTCCAGTATCGTCGGCCGGCCGTGGGGGCAATTTTTGAAGTCCCTTCCCGCCAGCAGATCATGGACCAGCATAGCCATCTCCTGCCGTGTAAGCATCTGGCCAGCTTTTACCGCCTGTTTGCACGCCATAAGCACCAGAAATTCTGTCTTGATATCCGGAGATTTGTCTTCCTCCAGAAGTGCCAGGCACTCCCTTATTAGCTCGATTTCCTGGCCCTGCAGGAGTGCAGGGGCAGACCTTATGATGGCAGCCTGAGGTCCCAAAGACTCGATCGCGAATCCCATCTGGGCAAACATGTCCTGGTTGGCTTCAACCATGGCGGTTTCCGCAGCGGAAAGATCGAAAGCCAGGGGGAAAGCCAGCAGTTGGGACGTTGGCCCCTTGTCCTGACTGGCTTCCTGCAGACGGTTGAACTGGATACGCTCATGGGCTGCATGCTGGTCCACCAGCCACAGAATATCACCTATCTCCACCAGTATATAACTGCCAAAAACTTGTCCGATTATGGTGAACTCGCCTGAATCTATGCTTTCAGTCCCCCGGGATTCAGGTCGGGGCAGGACCGGATCCGCTAATCCGGGTTCGAAATCAAGCCTGGCTTCACTGACCAGTCCTGCTTCGCGCCCGGTCCAGATCGGTTCATGAGCCGGGGCGGGCGAATCATAGGCGGACCTGGAAGAAGCCCAAGCAGGTCTGGACCAGGAACTGCTCCCGGCAGTCTGGACATTATCGAGCCGGGCCCTGACTGTGCGGCTGATAATGGAGAAGATGGTCTTCTCGTCCCGAAAGCGCACTTCGGTTTTTTGGGGATGTACGTTCACATCGACTTCATCAGCCGGCACCGTAAGGAACAGGATCGCGGCCGGGTACTCGCGGCTCAGCAGGAGTCCCCGGTAAGCTTCTTCCAAAGCCCGCGACAACATAGGGCTTTTTACCAGGCGGCGATTGATGAAGAATACCTGATTTTTGCGATTGACCCGGCGCATTTCAGGCTTGGAAATCAATCCTCTCAGAGTGTGTTTTTCACCCGCAAAGTCTAAATCCAGGAAGTTGGCTGCAAAGTCATGGCCGTATATGGCAGCGGTGGTGTCCCGCAAATTTCCGTTGCCCGGGGTTTTAAAATACAGTTTCTTTTCACTGGAAAAAGTGAATGTGATATCCGGCCGGGACAGGGCGATTCTGCTCATTACTTCATGTACCTGCATGCCTTCCCCTACCGGAGTCTTCAGGAATTTTTTCCGGGCTGGCGTGTTGAAGAAGATGTCGCGCACCACGATCATCGTGCCCGGGGCGGTCGGATATGGCTGGAGCAGCACCTGCCGGCCGCCTTCTACCACAGCGTGCACTCCCGGCTCACTGCCAGCTTGGGTGAATAATTCCATGCGGCTGACTGCAGCTATACTGGGCAGGGCTTCTCCCCTGAATCCCATAGTGGCGATTGAATACAGGTCTTCTTCCCTGGCGATCTTGCTGGTAGCATGGCGCTCTAGAGCCAGTGCGACCTCTGCTGCCAAGATGCCGGTGCCGTTGTCCGAAACTTCTATGCGCTCCGTCCCGCCTGCGTCTATGTGGACCTCTATGCGGTCACTGCCTGCATCAATCGCATTTTCAACCAATTCCTTGACTATGGAAGCCGGCCTTTCTATGACTTCCCCGGCCGCAATCTTATTTATAAGGTTGTCATCCAACAGTTTGATGGTCATTTCAATATTCCGTTTCCAAATTATGTTTCACATCCAGGCACTTGTATTCGTCCTGCAGGCGATCCTGGAGATAGACATAGTTGAAATCGTATTTTTGGGTGCTGATATCCTCATATACGCACCGGGCAGCCGCCTGGCATCGCGGACAGCTGTATGTGGGAACACTCACACAGAACACATTATTGTATCCGTAGTAGGGATTGCGGGCTGATGACTGGATGGTCCGGTACCCCGCACAATCCGGACAGATGTGCACCGAACCGGTCTGTTCCTCATGGATGCCGTCAGTATCGTAAAAGATACTCTTGCGATAATTGAAACTGCCTTTGGCTTCCTGCCGGTTTTTGGCGATCACCCTGTCCCGGTCGCGGAAGTTGCCAAGTTGCTGGGCCACCAATTTCTCGATGTATTCCATATTGCGGGGCGACTCCTGTAACTGAGCCGGTGAATAATCAGGTTCCCTGAGATTGGAGTAATCGATCCCGGCCATGGCCATGATTATTCCCAGGTTGACATAGGGCAGAGCTGTTTCCACCGAATACCCGCCTTCAAGAACGGCAATGTCCGGTGCGAGCTTGGAGTTTAGCACTGCATAACCCTGGGCCGAAAAAGACATGTTGGCCAGCGGATCACTGTAGTGGTTGTCCTGGCCAGCCGAATTGACCACCAGTTCGGGCTTGAATTCATCTAATATGGGCATCACCAGATGGTCCAGCACATAGTGGATCCCCTTATCTGTGGTGCGCGGCGGAAGGGGTATGTTGATGGTAGATCCCCAGGCCAGCGGTCCCCCCAGTTCTTCCACGAATCCAGTCCCGGGATACAGGGTGCGTCCGTCCTGGTGAAACGAAATGAACAGAATGTCAGGATCGTGCCAGAATATCTCCTGGGTGCCGTCACCATGGTGTACGTCAGTGTCTACTATGGCTATCCTGCGCAGACCATAATGCTTGCGCAAATATTCCACCATAATAGCCTCGTTGTTGATGTTGCAGAAACCGCGGTTGCCGTGGGCAACGGTCATCGAGTGATGTCCCGGGGGACGCACCAGAGCGAAACCGTTGTGCACCTCTTTGTTCATGACCGCATCGGCTATGACCAGGGATGATCCAGCAGAGATCAAGTGGGCATCGGTTATCTGTGCGTCAATGTCCGGCACGCAAAAATGGACCCGGGCAATGTCTTTGAAGGTGGCCATCCTGGTCTTGTATTCTCTGATTTGAGGCAGGTCCATGACCCCCTCCTCGAAAATCTGATCCCTTGTATAGAGCAGTCTTTCCTCACGTTCCGGATGAGTTGGGGATATGGCCCAGTCAAAAGCCGGGAAAAAAACCAAACCAGTCCTTTTCATCTTTTCACCCCCTGATAATCCTTGATAAATCCAGGTGCGATCTGTATGCCAACATCAAAGATTTTGCCTGAGGTACTCCAGCCCCTGATAACATTGAACTGTTCCTCCAGGTATATCTGGGCTTCTTCGGCATAATCCTCCATTCCCCGCGCCCGGGCCAGGCTGGTCAATTGTTGCCTGGCCAATTCGCATGCGTCCTTCATCTGCATGCTTGATCCGCTGGGCAGCTTGCCCCTGATCCCATCCTGATCAATAGTGAAGTAACCATTCTGGGTATCTGCATGGAGTTTCAGGGCCAGGGTAGGTCTGGCGACGCAGGCGCCAATGGCATTGGCCACCGCAGCGTATTCAGGTATGAAGTGTTCCACACCCATGCGCCTTGCCAGTATAGGTACGATGGCTTCTGAGGCTGCTCCGATGCCGATTATCTCTTGGACTACAAATTGGCGCCCGTTTACTACCTCCCAGACCCGGTAGGCCGGCTCCTCTTCCCATTCCTTGTACATTTGCAGAACCGCATTCTGCAATGCGCCTAAAACCTTGTCTTCGACCTGGCTTAACAAGGAATCCATTGTTATTCCCGTGTCAGCCAGGGCGGCTTGCAGCTGTTGGGCAGATCGGTTCTGTTCCCCGATCCCCAGACCATATTTGTGATTGAATACATCTGTTACGGTTGGATATTCTCCGCCCAGGCAGGCTGATCTTCCCTGGCGAAGCTTGCCGATTTTGATTTGGCCGGAATCGATGGTGATCGGGCTGTCACCGCCCAAGGGCAGTGAATAGACCGAGAAGGCACTGATATGGGTGTTGTGGCCCTGTATCCGGGCGCCTTTTGATGCATAAAGGGGCTGCCCGTCCATCAGTAGAGATATATCCGAGGTGGTGCCCCCGATATCGATAACCACAGAATTACGGGGTTTGTCAGCCAAGGCAACTGCCCCCATAGTGCTGGCTGCCGGCCCGGAAAATACAGTTTC
>CAZYGL010000060.1:0-7792 GCA_964647335.1 uncultured Syntrophomonas sp.
AGAGAGTGTCTTGCAGTGCCAGTGCTACCGCGATTCCCCCTACACCCAGGGCGGTAAGCACGGGGGTAATCGATATCCCGAAATACTGCAGCAAAATAAGCAAGCCGATGCTCATCACTATAAATCTGGTGAGATTTGTAAAAATAGAAATCGAGGGCAGATGTCCATCGTTGCTCTCACTGTATGCTTGTACCAAACCAGCCGAAATTCTGGTAGCAACCACCGCAACCGAGATAATGACAAGGGCTACCAGGATACGGCTGACAGTCTCCCGCCAACTGGCATCTTCAAACCCCCACCATAAGGATATGTATATGCCCGCCAGAAAAAACCAGGATACGATCATGCCCTTGAAGGAGTCGATAATTACATCGTCCAACTTGAACCGGCTTTTGCCCGCCATTTTCTGCAATTTCACGACCAGTATCCTGTCAGTTATGATCCCAGCCAATAAACTGCCCATTAATATTAAGACCGGGATCCAAAAGGATTTAGTAATTGGATTCACCTCCCCGAATATTGCGAAACCAAGCTTGACCAAAATTTATTATACCTCATTTACACGCTGCCGGCTCACCGCTGTTGTCTGGGCCCTGCACGCTCACCATGGTGCCGAACCTCTGCTTCATTATTGAATCAACCGCAGCTACCCCGAAACGGGTAGCCAATATTCTGTCAAACGGACCTGGCGAACTCTCCACTAGCTCCAATATAAACTAATTTTGTGGCAAAATGAGGGTTTAAGGGCTAGCCCATCCGTGGTCTTGTCTTCACCAGTCACGCTGGCATTTCGACCGTCCACATTGCCAACGCCCCACCCTGGTAGCTATGACCAGGCAACAAACCTGGATTGCACCCCAACCGGCTGTCTTTTGCTTCCCCGTTTGTTAGCAGGTAAAATAGAATCAAAGGAGGGATAATATGTTATACAGAATAGCTGAAACGTTCCCTGATCCAGTCATCTTCCAGACGGGCGGGCCTTTTTTGTCTATTTATCAGATTACCCACCGGTATTCCCCAGAAAACAAACAGGACCCTATCAAGTTCAGGAATTCTCTGCGGACTATTGAGAACACTCTGAAGATGCAGGTTGATAAAGCTTACTTGCAGACCCTTATGGAACCCCTTTATCAGATGGAGAAGAACCAGGACTTTTGGAACCGGACTCTGGATGGTGTGGCTATTTTAGCCAGCCCGCAAGACTGTGTGGTCTACCTATTGCCGGAACCGGTGGAAGAACGTTTGATCATTGGCGAGAGCTTCCATATCAAACCTCTGCTGCGGCATTTTCAGTCCGGGGGCAATTACCAGCTCTTGGGGCTCAGCCGCGACAAATTCGTCCTTTATGAGGGTTCCAAAAACAACCTCGAGAAAATTGACATAGCTGCTGATGTACCTGTGACTATGGAGCAAGTACTAGGCAGTGATTTGACTCAGCCGCATCTGGGCCATTGGTCGACCGGCAATGGAGGCAAGATAACCATGTTCCATGGCCAGGGCGGCAAAAAGGACCAAGCGGATATAGACACGGAAAGGTATTTCAAATATGTCGACAAATTTATAAGCGAAAATTATTCGCAAAAGTCTGCCTTGCCTCTGATTCTGTTTTCCACAGCTGAAAACCAGGGCTTGTTCAGGAAGATCTCCCGCAATACCTACCTCTTGGAAGCAGGCATAAAGAATGCTGCTGAGTCGTTGGACCTGGAGCAATTGAAAGTTAAGGCTTGGGAGCTTATAGAACCCATGCACCTGACCAGGGTTAAAAATCTGATCGAAGCCTTCGGCAGGGCGAAAGCCAAATCCGCCGGTTCCGATGATATCGAGCAAATCGCTCAAGCAGCCGTTGCCAAAAGAGTTCAAACCCTACTTATCGAAGCAGACCGTATCATAGCCGGCAAAATAGATAGCAACACCGGAGAATTAAAGTATGGAGATAAATCCAGTCCGATTTATGAGGATATCCTGGACAACCTGGCGGAAATGGTGCTCCGGGACAAGGGTGAAGTTCTGGTGTTGGCAAGTCAAGAAATGCCTACCACAAACGGGGCAGCCGCTATTTTCAGGTAATGCTCCACCCTTCATTGAGGGAAAGGCAGTTTATACCACTCCCCTCAGAGAGGGAAATTAATAGATTACCGCTTTAGGATGCAGGACCATTGGCCTCAGGCTTAACGAATTATCTTACTTGCATTTATGGTTTTTATTGGCACGGATTTTTTTGTTGGTCATTGTCCTACCCCGGAGCAGTTTCCTGGAATTAGAACAAAAATATATAAAAATATTGATACCGCTCTACTCTAAATGAAGAGTGATATGATTTACTATGATAGACAATAACTCCCATAATAAAAGGGGCCCGCATGGTCGGGCCCCTAAAGCGAGTAAAAGGTTTTATGTCGCTAGGTTTATCTATTATCTATTTCCACATATTCCCTGACCTTGACTATGCTCTTATAGGCCGGCCTTATTATCTTGTCCGCGTTGATAAGTTCCTCCAGGCGATGGGCGCTCCACCCCACAATCCTGGCCATAGCGAAAAGGGGTGTATATAGTTCCAAGGGAACATCCAGCATGCTGTAGACAAAACCACTGTAAAAATCAACGTTGGCACTGACTCCCTTGTAGATTTGCCGTTCTTCAGCTATCACTTCCGGCGCCAGTCTCTCAATAAGGGCGTAGAGCTCGAAATCATCCTTCCTGCCTTTGGCATCCGCCAATTTCTCAACAAATCCTTTGAAAACGATTGCCCTGGGATCAGAAACAGAATAAACCGCATGCCCCATCCCATAAATCAAACCTTTCCCGTCAAAGGCTTCTCTGTTCAATATTTTGGCCAGATATCGACTTACTTCTGTTTCATCCTTAATGTCAGTAACCTGGGATTTGATATCCTGAATCATCTCCACCACTTTGTAATTGGCCCCCCCGTGTTTGGGCCCTTTCAAAGACGATAGGGCTGCCGCCATAACTGAATAAGTATCGGAACCCGAGGATGATACCACCCGGGTTGTGAACGTGGAGTTGTTACCCCCTCCATGTTCCATATGCAGAACCAGGGCCGTATCCAATACCTTGGCCTCCAGATCGGTGTATGCCTTATCCGGCCTCAAAATTCTTAGGATATTTTGAGCCTGAGATAGGTTGTTCAAAGGTCTATGGATATATAGACTGTCGTCGCATTCGTAATGATTGTAAGCATGGTACCCATAAACAGACAACATGGGGAAAACGCTAATGAGGGTCAAACACTGGCGCAACACATTATCCAATGACAAGTCCTCTACCCGCTCGTCATATGAAGCCAGGGTCAAAATGCTCTTGGTCAAGGAATTCATTATATCTCTGCTGGGAGCTTTCATGATGACATCGCGAACAAAATTTCTGGGCAAATCCCGGCACCCTGCAAGTATTTTGGTGAACTCCTCCAATTGTTGGCGGGTGGGGAGGGAACCGAACAAAAGCAGATAGGCTATCTCCTCGAAGCCGAAGCGATTGGTATTTTCCAGTCCTCTCTCCAGGTCGAAGATATTGAAACCTCGGTAATACAATTGCCCATCGCAGGGCACGCTCCTGCCATCCTGATCCGCGAAGGATTCGATCAAGGAAATGTTGGTGATTCCAGCTAAAACGCCTTTTCCGCTTATGTCACGCAGACCCCGTTTTACCCCATATTGTTCGAAGAGGCTGTTGTCTATCCGGCTTGTTTCACGACAAATCCGGCTGTATTTGTGTGTATAGCTTTCAATGTCACTTTTTTCAAAATCCATAATAAATGTCCTCCAGCTGTTACACTAGGTGAGTTTGCAAGCAAAAAACAATCACAAGGGCGGGAAAAAAGTAGGTCCTTAATTGATAGAACTGCTACTCACCACTTTGATCCAATTCTGATGCGGTGGCGACTCCCCCAACCTGCGATTCTACGCTCAGCACAATGCGGGGATCAATATAGAGCACCAGGTGTTCCTGAAGTTGGGCTACCAACTCAGGCTCAACTATGGTTGGGGTTTTCACAGTCACATAAGCTTGTAAAGCATTATCATCCTCTGCCTCAAACCATAAATCTGTTACCAGGATTCCCCGGATTTGCTGCTGCAGATACCATTTGATTTCATTCAAAAGGCGTTTGTATAGATCAAGTTCCTCGCCCTGCAATGATTCTTCGAAAGACAAGGTCTGATGTAAAAACTCTTGTGAGTCTGCATCTTTGGTGATAGTAGTCCTCACCAGCAGACGGATCTCTGGGTCCACTTCATCAACCAGTCGCTGTTGAATATTTTTCACCTGGGCTGGTGTTATAGCCTGATAAGACCTTACACTGGCAGTAATTAATGTTTGGCCATCACTTATTTCCTTACTGATATTGCTTACCTGGGCACCTCCTAATATTCGCATTTCCTCGCTAATAATCAGGGAAATGCTATTCATATAAGCTGCTTCCTGAAATGCCTCACTACGTTGCTTTAATTCTTCCACACTCACAAATACAGGACCATTGCGATCTGCATCCTTAGTAATAACGGAACGAACAATCAGCTGGGTTGCCGGGTTCACAATCGCTTGCAGAGAGGTCTCCAGGTTCGCCACTTGGCTGGGAGAGATCTCCTGGGGAGTAATGACAGTAGCAATAACCTCCAAATCACTGCCGGTCTTGACAAAATTCAAATCTGATAACCTTGCCCCGGCATAATTGGTCAGTTGGCCGGTCAGAACAGTCTGGATTTGTTTCTCCAGCTGTCGTTCGCTCACTATTTTTATCAAGGTCTGGGTCATGAAGCCAGTAGCCAGTATTAATATAAGTAGGCTCACCCCCATGCTGCTGAAAATTGCCTTCAATTTTGAGCCATTACTGGCATGGGGAAATTCCACCAGCCCAGCAAGCATGAATATGCTGGCTGCGGCGAATTCGATAGCAATCAAATTCACCATGAACAGTAAAAATGCTCCCCAGGCCAGTGGCCAATTACCGCTGGCTATATTTAATCCGCAGGCTGCCAGGGGAGGAACCAGAGCGGTGGCAATGGCCACCCCAGGCAAAGCCGGGCTTATCCTCTCATTTACCAGGGCATACGCCCCTGCCAAACCAGAAGCCAGGGCTATCAGCACGTCATATATATTGGGTTGGGTACGGGCCAAAATTTCGCTGCCGAAATCAGGTCGCAGGGGTATCATCCCGATCAAAGCCGGCAAAGCTACTGCCAGGATAATACCAGCGATCTCGGCCAACAGGGCGGTCTTCAGCAACTGGCGGTCACCACTGGCAAGACCCAGGGCAATGCCGAAAATAGGACTCATTAAAGGAGCTACCAGCATGGCACCAATTACTACCGCAGTGCTGTTGGCCAGTAGTCCTAGAGTGGCTATTATAGCCGACAAGCATACCAGCAGATAAAATGATCCCGAGGGCCGGGAAGGCTCGATAATCCTCTGCCGGCAACTGATCTTTTGACCGGGGCTCATTTTGGGCAAACGGTCGGTGAAGAAAGGCATGGTCATACCTCATTTATAAATTGTTGGAGCTGTTTTTCTGGGTACTGCGTAAATTGTGAAGAATGTCGTGTCTGAGTCCCGTTACGAAAATAGAAATAGGAGGCGTGTGAACGGCTATTTTTTCTTGATATAACCACCGCTGTATTTCTTCGGTTCATGGAAAAGCAAGAAAGCTTCGTGATCCTTGTCCAAAATGAATTTGGCCACCTTCTCGGCATCACGGCGAGTCACGACCATATTCAATACCACTTTCGAACCTACTCGGCCGCTGGCTTCCCAGCAGGTAACCGGATAACCCTCTTTCCTTAATTCATCAACGATGGAGTCTTTCTGCCAGCTGATGATAGCTTGGATACCCCGATAGCCCAGGGAAAGCTTCTCTTCGATGATACTTCCCACCAGAATTCCCGCCGCAAAACCGCTGCAAAAAACCAGCAGTTTGACCGGTTCATTGAGGCTGCCCACTACCAGCCCCAAGGCGACAGTGTATACCAGGATCTCAAAAAATCCGATAACGGCAGCGGGGTATTTATTTCCCCTAATTACCAAAATCATACGGATAGTCCCTAGAGAAACGTCGATTACCCGGGCAAAAAATATAAATAATAGTTGTGCAACAAAAGTCATTTTCTCCTCCCTGACACCGGTTATCATGTCAGAAGTGCCCCTGGAAAGAATTCTCAATTATTAACCGATTCTTCCCGGACTGCTATCAACATCTGATCGGTTGAAGCACAAAACCTTGATTAAATTCAGTTCCCGTCCATATAAAATAATTCTATCATTAAATGACAGTTCATATTTGCCCTTTTCAACAACGATTTGGACTAAAAATCCTGAATTTTTCAATTCTGATGGACTCATCGACCCCGTCGACTCCAAAAAACTCTTATCAGATCAGGTCCAGCAATTCCTGAAGACTATTTAGGGACTGGGTATGGGCCTGGTCCAGGCGCAGCGACAGGGTGTGGGGATTGATCTTCTTAATTTGCAGCCCGTCCGGGGGATGGTACTCGCTGGGCAGCGGACTGACCAGGTGGATCTCTATCTCGTTACCCTTGCGGCGCAGCCCTTTGATTTGCTTGTCGCGGGCTTTGAGACGCAAGGCCGCCACCTGCAGGAAATTCTCCACCGGGGCAGGCAGGGGCCCGAAACGGTCCCGGATCTCCTCCCGGAGTGATTCTATTTCCTCCTGTTTATCCGCCAGCAACAAGCTCCGGTAGATTCTCATCTTACTGCCTGCATCGGGTATATAAGTGTCGGGGATGAAGTAATCGATATCCATATCAAGCTGGGGCTTAAGCGGTTCGCTCATTACTTGCCCCTTGAGTTTGGCGGCTTCCTGTTCCAGCAGGCGGCCATACAGGTCAAAACCAACCGCCCGGATGTAGCCGTGCTGTTCGGCGCCCAGAATATTTCCGGCCCCTCTGATCTCCAGGTCCCGCAGGGCTATCCTGATCCCGGCTCCCAGTTCGTTGAATTCGCGAATGGCATTCAGGCGCTTCTGGGATGCTTCGGTGATGACTTTGTCCCGGTGATAAGTGAGATATGCATAGGCCACCCGATTGGACCGTCCCACCCGGCCGCGCAGTTGGTAGAGCTGGGCCAAGCCCATGCGGTCAGCCATATCGATGATTATTGTGTTTACATTTGGCATGTCCAAACCTGACTCTATTATGGTCGTACAAAGGAACACATCGTAATCCCCCTGTATGAACTGCAGCATGGTCCGGGAGAGTTCTTCCTCGTTCATCCTGCCATGACCGATGCCTATTTTAACCCCGGGCAGGAGCTTCTGCAGCTCCTCGCCAAAACGATATATGTCCTGGATGCGGTTATGGACCACGAAAACCTGGCCGCCCCGCCCCACCTCGGCCAAGACTGCTTCCCTCACTATCTCCGGATTGTATTCCATCACAAAAGTGGTTATAGGATAGCGCCCCGGAGGCGGGGTTTCGATGATGGAAAGATCGCGCAGTCCGGTCAAGCCCATATGCAGACTCCTGGGTATGGGGGTGGCCGACAGGCTGAGCACATCCACCTGGGCTTTCAAAGCCTTGATTTTCTCCTTCTGGGCTACCCCGAAGCGGTGCTCTTCGTCGACTACCAGCAGACCCAGGTTTTTGAACTGAATATCCTTGGAAAGCAGCCGATGAGTGGCGATCACTATATCGACGGCGCCCCGGCCCAGGTCGGCCGCTATCTTTTTCTGTTCTGCTGCCGAACGGAAACGGCTCAAGACTTCGATACGGGCAGGGAAGTCCTTGAATCTTTTCTTAAATGTATCGTAATGCTGTTCAGCCAA
>CAZYGL010000061.1:0-6296 GCA_964647335.1 uncultured Syntrophomonas sp.
AGCGGTCTGGGTGATGAACGGCTCAGCTTCAAGCTGGAGTTCTACCGGCACATTATGAAGTTGTGTGAAGACTTGAAAAACCAGGGTGAGAAACTCATCATATGCGGAGATTTCAATACCGCTCACCAGGATATCGATTTGAAAAATCCACAATCTAACCGCAACAGCCCAGGTTTTTTACAGGTAGAAAGAGACATGCTGGATGAGTTTCTGGCCAAAGGATTTGTGGATGTTTTCCGTTACATGTATCCTGACCGGGCAGACTACACCTGGTGGGACTACCGGACCAGGGCCAGAGAAAGAAACGCGGGCTGGAGAATCGATTGTTTTTATGTGACCCCGGATTTACTGCCTCGAATTAGAGACTGTGTCCATCACAGCCAAGTGGAAGGGTCTGATCATTGCCCGATAGCCTTGATTATTGAGTGATTGGCTGCGAGGCGCAAAATGTTTGACCATCGCCAATAAAAATATTTATAATTTAGTCAGATAATATTACTGGATAAAACTAGCTTTTTGTATACTTCCAAACATTTAAAAATATTGACACTATGTGTACAGTGGTTGGAAGGGGAGGTAAGGGAATATGGGAACCAAACTTTTTATGGAATTGCGCCGCATATTTGCGGATCTGGCTTCTACCCTGATACTTGGTAAAAATAAGGATGCAGCTGATCTAGCCATGAGGTTATCTGAGAAAAGCCGGGCCCTGGCGGAAGAGTTAGCCAAATAACCTGCGGATTTCGAGGTTCATAGCATTTTCACCAGGTATTCGACGCCGATTTTTCATCGGCGTTTTTAATTGGTTATTCTCGATCATTCTGGACATTGTCCATGGTAGCCTGGGGACTAACGAGATGTTAAGATTAGATGGGACCTTCATGGAGGATGAATTCAGTGAACAAACCAGGCTTGGGAATGCTGCAGATCTATACGGGGAACGGCAAAGGCAAGACTACTGCTGCAATTGGCCAGGGAATCAGATGTGCTGGAGCCGGCGGCAAGGTCTATCTTTTTAGTTTTATGAAAAACAGAGCATCCGAACATGTTATCCTGGAGCAACTCAAGCCAGGTTTCGATTACTATATTGCTAATCGCAAACCCCGCGGATTTTGGCATAAGATGTCAGTAGAAGAACGTAAGGATGCTGTAAACGATGCGCGCATGGCCTGGGATAAAGTCCAGGCATTGATTGCAGCCGGAGACTGCGATATGTTGATCCTCGACGAAGCAATGTCCTTGCTGAAATACGACATTGTTTCTGTACAGGAGATGCTCGGAGTTGTAGAAAGATGCAAAAAATCATATATTGAACTAATCTTGACCGGCCGTAATGTTCCGACTGAAATCGCCGCCATCGCTGATTTAATTACTGAAATGCAGGAGATCAAACATTTCCTGGCGAACGGAGTCAAGGCCAGGCGCGGTATCGAATATTGAGCAGAAACAGATGATTACAATGTGACAATAGCAGGGTGATTTGTTAAATGGAGGATTACAGATGTTTGAGGTTACCGTAACGCAAGATTTTGCAGCGGCACACCGTTTATACGGATACCAGGGACAGTGTGCCAATCTTCATGGCCATACCTGGAAGGTTCAAGTGAGTGTGCGCAGCCAGGAACTTAACCAGGAGGGCATGGTAATCGATTTTAAAACTCTCAAGGCGGTTTTGGGGACGATACTAGAGCGATATGACCACAGACTCATCAATGAGATCGCCCCTTTTGACGTGGAGAGTCCCACTGCAGAAAACATAGCCCGGGAAATTTTTGCAGATATGAAACCGTCCTTGCCGCAAGCCCATATGTTGAAGGTAAAAGTTTGGGAATCAGCAGGCAGCTGGGCAGCTTATTGGGAGGAATAAGGATTGAAAGCGATAGCACTTCTGTCGGGAGGACTGGATTCAGTAGTATCGATGCTCAAAGCCAACCAAGCAGCGGACATAGTGTTAGCGCTCACTTTCGATTATGGGCAGAGAGCTAGAGAAAATGAAATCAGGGCCGCCCGGACCACTTGCAGCAAATACGGGATTCAGCATAGAGTGGTGCCACTCCCGTTTATGAACACCATGAAATCAGGTATCATTGAAAACAGCGGGATCAGTGAAACGCAGCCGTGGGTGCCCAACCGCAATGGCTTGTTTATCAATATAGCCGCCTGTTACGCGGAGGATTTAGGCGCCAACTGGATCGTATGCGGATTCAACCACGAAGAAGGAGCGGATTTTCCTGACAACACCCAGGAATTTGTAGACGCGGTCAATGAGGCGCTAAAATTTTCAACCTTGACCGGTGTCAAGCTAATTTCGTTGGTGCAGGAGATGGACAAGGCGGAAATAGTAAAAACGGCACTGTCGATGGGAATTGACTTGGATGATATATGGAGCTGCTACCGACCGGGGCTGAAGCCTTGCGGCCAGTGCCCGTCTTGTTTGCGCAACAAAGAAGCTTATATGAAAGCGGGGATTAGGTATGATTAAGACGGCCTATTTAAAAGACAGGATCGATTATGATGGCAGCCAGCTGCAGCCGCATTGGATTTATCGGAATCACGGGATACTTGGTGATGCAGTAGTTGCTTTCGAAGGCAGGGTCGAGGTGAATGTGGATGAAATGGTTGATTTGACTGATGTCAGAGCCAATGACTTCATCTATTCACCACGAATGCTTAACTTTATAATTGAACATTTCAGTGCTGATCTGGAGTTGGCCATCTATAGGCAGTTTATATTCATGGTAGCGGTGAAAGAAGAACTGGAGAATTATGAGATCGAGGTGCAAAGGGTAGGGGATGACCTATACATCGAAAGAGCCAAGATGTCGGTCTCGATTGCTACCAGTTCGGTGGTGTCCACCCTCATCCATGTGGGACTGAATATTGAGACTGCCGGAACCCCAGTCAAAACTGTGGGACTGAAGGATCTCAAGATCCCTGACATAGAGTCATTTGCCCAAAATGTAATGCTGCGGTACAAACGTGAACTGGAGAGGATATATGAAGCCCGGTGTAAAGTCAGGGGGCGGGCGATTGAGGGCTAGTCTCAATGAGATAATGGAGAGCATTCAGGGTGAAGGCCTGCTGGTGGGGAGCAGAAATATATTCGTGCGTTTCTCCGGTTGCAACCTGCGCTGTTCCTATTGCGATACCCCTTCCAGTCTTGACAGGTCTGATTTTTGCCGATTCAATCCCGTTTGTGGCGGATATGGCGAGTGGCAGCAGATAACCAATCCGCTGTCGGTCAATGAAGTCATTCAATTGATCTCAGGATTTAGATCGAGGTGGATAAGCCTAACCGGAGGAGAACCTCTCATATGGGCCGACTTTATTGCCAAATTGGGTGGGCGACTGAGGCCAAACGGTTATCGTTTCTTGCTGGAGACCAATGGAACCCTCTATGAGGAATTGACCAGGTGTATTGAATATATGGATTTGATAAGCATGGACTACAAATTGCCTTCGGCAACTGGCATAGACTGCAGCCAGGCCCATAACGAATTTCTTAAGCAAGCTAAAGACAAGGCATTGTATGTGAAAATAGTAGTGGACTCAAATACCGAAACCATTGAGATAAGACAAGCCCTGCAAATTATTGTCCAGAAAGGCCGCAATACAACCTTGTTTTTACAGCCAGCTTCACCGTTTGGTGAGATCAAGTCGCCTCCCATCAGGAAACTGCTCGATATGCAGCACTACTGCCTGGGCATGTTGGACGATGTCCGCATATTGCCTCAATTGCATCGTCAATTACAGTTAATATAATTGTTTGGCCAAACTCCATAATTTGGGCACTATTGTAAATGCAGCGCGCTTAAACTAGAATATATTAGGTATGGAAGGTGAATCATTTTGGCGGATAAGGACCAAGGCAAACTGGAATTGCTCGCCCACCAGACATTTTCTGCCCATCATGAACTGGTGCGGGTAGTCGATTTTTTGAACAAGAATCTTAAGTCTAAGCGGATCATGTTTGGCATTACCAAGGATAAGGACCAGATGACCATAAATATATATGAATTCTGAACAGCCGGAGGAGAAGGATGAATAAAGAGGTCAAGGATTTCCTGAAAGAGACCATAGGCGTGATAGTGATCGCGTTTGTTTTGGCTATGTTTTTACGCAATTATGTTATCGAAGGGAGAGAAATCCCCACCGGTTCTATGTTGCCTACTGTACAGCTCAATGATCGCATCTGGGTCAACCGTTTCATCTATCGCTTCAAGGAGCCAGTCCGCGGAGACATAGTGATGTTCCAGCCTCCCAGCAATCTACATTCTGAGACACCTTATCTGAAAAGAGTGATAGGATTGCCAGGTGAGAGCGTTGAGATGAAGAACCAAAAAGTATATGTTAATGGTCGTGCCTTGCAGGAGCCATATATTGCAGAACCGCTCGATTATGAATTCGGGCCGGTGGTTGTCCCAGAGGGTTGTTTGCTGGTTTTAGGTGATAATCGCAATAACAGCTATGATAGTCATGAATGGAATGCCTGGTTGACGGAAGACCGCTTGATGGGTAAAGCGATTGCTGTTTACTGGCCGATAGAACACTTCAAACTCCTGCCGCGGGAGGTTTCCTACGAATGAGAATTCTGCTCACAAATGATGATGGAATCAATGCCAAAGGGATCATGGCTTTGATAAATGAACTCAATACCATCGCTGAGATATATGTTGTGGCCCCGGACCGGGAAAGAAGCGGAACCGGTCATTCCATCACGGTGTTTGATCCTATTAAAGCTGTCGAGACCAAAATTCCAGGCATCAAGAGGGGATGGGTTGTCGGCGGAACCCCGGTAGACTGTGTGAAATTGGGTTTGGCACGCCTAATCGATAAAAAGATAGATCTTGTAGTTTCTGGAATAAATCATGGTTCCAATATGGGGACCGATGTACTATACTCCGGAACTGTTTCCGCTGCAGCAGAGGGAGTTATTATGGGAGCTCCTGCGATATCAGTCTCTTTAAACACCTACCGGGACGATGTGGATTTTAGTTTCACCGCAGGATTCACCCGTCGTATCATCATGGCAGTCATGCCTGAGGGTATTGAGAAGACTACCCTGCTGAACATAAATGTGCCAGTATTGGCTCCGGAACATATAAAGGGGATACGCATAACCAAACTGGGGCTGCGCAATTACGATAATATGTTCGAGGAGCGGCGCGATCCCAGGGGCAATGTTTATTACTGGCTAGGGGGCGGGGTTGTAGAAGAAGAACAGCATGAGGACAGCGATGTCTATGCAGTTGACCGGGGTTTTTGCAGTATAACCCCCATTCATCTTGATCTGACCGATTACAGGCTTGTGGAAAAATATCGCCGCATCCGGACTAACTACTTGGAATCCTTGCTGAGGGGGGAGTAAGATCACTTTTTTCAGTCTGGTGATAAATATTCTGATATTTCTGTTGATTTTCAACTGGTCGTATATTCAAAAAAAACGGCTTGATCCTTCTTATCCCAACAAGCCCATTGCGAGCTCACTTCTGTTTCCGGCAGCTCTGGCGATTGCTTACACCCTGTTGGTTGACGCTTACAAGGGGATTATCTATTACCAGTTGATCCTTTTCCTGGTCGTGGCTGGAGTCCTGTATTGGAAGCTGGTCTATGGAGCCCGAGACCAGGGCGAGTGATCCAGAATTATTTTGCCGTTTGCAGCAAAGTATAGTAACATTTCTACGTATGTAAAAATATTGAGGAGGTTATTGGATGAAGGTTTACCCCACGAACGGAATCCGCAATATTGCCCTCGCAGGTCATGGCGGTACGGGAAAGACATCTCTGGCAGAAGCCATGATTTTCAATACCGGCGCCACCAAGAGGATGGGAAAGGTAGATGACGGTAATACCGTTGCCGACTTCCTGCCCGAAGAAGTCAAAAAGAAAATAACCATCAGCACTGCACTGGTGCCTTGTGAATACAAAAACTGTAAACTCAATATACTTGACACCCCCGGATATGCTGATTTCTATTTCGAGGTATGCGGGGCATTACGGGTAGCTGACAGCATGCTGCTCACCTTTGCTGCTACTGCAGGAGTCGAAGTGCAAACCCAGATTATTTGGGAAGAAAATCCCGACATTCCCAAAATCGTCTTTATTAATAAGATGGACAGGGAGAATGCCGATTTCCATAAGGTTATCAGTGAAATAAAATCAACTTTCAGTGACCACGTAGTACCATTGCAGCTGCCCATCGGCAAGGAAGACAACTTCAAGGGAGTGGTTGACCTCTTGAAGATGAAGGCGTACCTGTTCGAAGCCGGTACAGGGAAGATGACTGAAGCCGAAGT
>CAZYGL010000061.1:6396-7657 GCA_964647335.1 uncultured Syntrophomonas sp.
CCTGCCCCTAAGTGCTCAGGTATTCAAAACCATTGCCGATCCCTACATCGGAAGGCTCAACATGTTCAGGATCTTCACCGGAAAAATGAAAGCAGACAGTGTTGTCTATAATGCTACCAAAGAAAAAGAAGAAAAAATCACCCAATTGCTGGTTATGACCGGCAAAGAACAGTCGTCTGTGCCGGAACTGAACGCTGGAGATATTGCCGCGGTTGCAAAACTGGCAGCTACCAACACATCCGATACCCTAACCGTTAAATCCAACCCTGTTGTGCTTGAACCTATCAAATTCCCGGTGACTACTCTGAATATGGCCATCGAACCCAAGAGCAAGGGAGACGAAGACAAGCTCAGCGGAGCACTGCAGAGATTGTTGGAGGAAGATCCAACCATAAGTGTGGAGAAGAACGCCGAGACCCATCAGACCATCATGCGGACTATGGGCGACGCGCACATGGATATCATAACTGAAAAGTTGTCCCGCAAATTTGGGGTAGAAGTGGCGGTAAAAGATATGCGCATACCCTATCGCGAGACTATCCGGTCCACAGTGGAAGTTGAAGGCAAGCATAAGAAACAGAGCGGCGGTCATGGTCAGTACGGGCATGTATGGATCAAATTCGAACCCAATGATGATGAGGCATTCAAATTTGAAGAAAATGTCTTTGGGGGAGCCGTGCCGCGCAATTATTTCCCCGCAGTAGAAAAGGGGCTGCAGGAAGCCCTCGATGAGGGTGTTTTGGCTGGTTATCCAGTCACGCGGATAAAGGCGACTTTATATGATGGATCTTACCATACGGTGGACTCCTCGGAAATGGCTTTCAAGACAGCAGCTAAGCTGGCTTTCAAGAAGGGCATGGAGACAGCTAAACCAGTCCTGCTGGAGCCTATTGTGAATGTGGAGATCGAAATCCCCGATACCTATTTGGGTGACATTATCGGTGATCTGAACAGCAAACGCGGCAGGGTACTGGGCATGGAACCCGCAGGCAAAAAACAAATCGTCAAAGCCCAGGTTCCTTTGGCGGAAATGAGCCGCTACACCATCGACCTCAAGTCGATTACCCAGGGCCGGGGCAAGTTCCGCATGGAGATGGATCATTATGAAGAGGTTCCGCCCATGGATGCTGATAAGATAATTGCCAAAGCCAAACAGGAAAAAGAAGAGAAAGAAAAATAAGAAAATCAAGGGGGGTATGCCAATACCCCCCTTTTTGCTGCCTATCTATAATGGTATCATGGTCGAAAAAGGAGGCATCGA
>CAZYGL010000062.1:0-7599 GCA_964647335.1 uncultured Syntrophomonas sp.
CATAAGGTCTGCAGCGGCACAAAGCCAGGTTGCATTGCAGCCCGGAATACTTGTTGCTATAATCCTTGATAAGGAGGCGAGCGGGAGTGAATATGACTGATGTGGCAATACTGTATTCCGAGCCCGAAGTCAGGGCAAAAATCAAGGAATTGGGCCAAAAAATCGCGGGCGACTACGCGGGAGAAGAGCTGTTGGTAGTAGGAATACTAAAGGGCGCTGTCGTATTCATGTCCGACCTGGTGCGGGAGATCGATCTGCCCCTGCAGATCGACTTCATGGAGGTCTCCAGCTATGGGGCTTCGACGGTATCCTCGGGCGAAGTGCGCATTTTAAAGGACCTGAGCTATGCCCTGGAGGGCAAGAATGTATTGGTCGTGGAAGACATAATCGACACCGGTCTGACCCTCAATTATATCAGCGGCATTCTGCGCAAGCGCGGGCCCAAGTCACTCAAGATCTGCTGCCTGCTTGACAAACCGTCCCGCCGCAAAGCCGATATCAAACCTGATTATGTGGGATTCTCCATCGAGGACCATTTTGTGGTAGGATGGGGCTTGGACTATGCTGGCTACTACCGCAATTACCCGGCCATCTGTATATTGGATCCGGCAGTATATAACAAATAGAGGTGTAATAATGGAAAAACAAGTAGTCTTGGTTTTGGATTTCGGCGGGCAATACAACCAGCTCATCGCCCGGCGGGTCAGGGAGCTGCATGTCTACAGCGAAATGGTGCCTTTCGATATCCCTATGGATGAGCTGTTAACCAAGCAGCCGGCGGCCATCATATTGACCGGCGGACCTGCCAGTGTTCATGTTGAGGATGCGCCGGCCTGCGATCCAAGGATTTTCTCCCTGGGGATACCGGTGCTGGGAATATGTTACGGCATGCAGCTCATGGCCCAGGAGTTGGGCGGTGAGGTGAGGGCCAGCCAGCTCAAGGAATATGGGCGTACCCAGTTGGACATAATTGGTGACGATCTTCTCTTCCAAGGTATTGGCCGCCCGACCCAGGTGTGGATGAGCCACGGGGATTCGATCTGCAGTATACCGCCTGATTTCCAGGTTACTGCCAGCACAGCCAATTGCCCGATAGCGGCCATGTGTGCTCCAGCCCGGCAACTGTATGGAGTCCAGTTTCACCCCGAGGTGCGCCATACCCTGGAGGGACAGCAGATACTCAAGAATTTCCTGTTTGAGGTGGCCCACCTCAAGGGCGACTGGGATCTGAGCGATTACATAGCGCAGACTATCCAGGAGATTCGAGCCCAGGTAGGCGATAAAAAGGTCCTGTGCGGTTTGAGCGGCGGAGTGGATTCATCTGTGGCTGCCACCCTGGTCCACCGGGCCGTTGGCGACCAGTTAGTATGTGTTTATGTGGACAACGGGCTGATGCGCAAGGGTGAAACGGAACAGCTGGTCGAGACTTTCGATAAACAGGAACATATCAAGCTGGTCGTAGTGGATGCCAGGGAACGCTTCCTGAGCAAATTGGCCGGGGTCACCGATCCGGAACAGAAGCGCAAGATTATTGGAGAGGAATTTATAAGGGTTTTTGAGGCGGAAGCCAAAAAGCTGGGCGAAATCGATTACCTGGTGCAGGGCACCATTTATCCCGATGTGGTGGAGAGCGGGACCAGCACCGCCCACACCATCAAGAGCCATCACAATGTGGGGGGCTTGCCGGAAGACATGCAGTTCGAGCTGGTCGAACCCCTGCGGCTGCTTTTCAAGGATGAAGTAAGGGTGATAGGTGAAAAGCTGGGGATTGCCGAGGATATAGTCTGGAGACAGCCCTTCCCCGGCCCTGGCCTTGGAGTTAGGGTCCTGGAAGAGGTGACTCCCGATAAAGTCAAGATCCTGCAGGAAGCCGATTTTATCGTGCGGGAAGAGATCAAGAAAGCCGGCCTGGACCGGGATATATGGCAGGCTTTCGCGGTGCTGCCGCCTATCAGGAGTGTTGGAGTCATGGGGGATGCCCGCACTTATGCCTATCCCATCATCATCAGGGCCGTGGTCAGTGATGATGCCATGACCGCCGAGTGGGCCCAGTTGCCCTATGAACTCCTGGATATCATGGCCCGCCGTATCGTGAATGAAGTGCGGGGCGTAAACCGGGTAGTCTACGACATAACCAGCAAACCTCCGGGGACCATCGAGTGGGAGTAAAGGGCTTTTTTAGATGATGAAAAACAATTCCCGCTACGCCCAGATTGAGGCAGTTTAGTGGACAAGCCCGGGAAAATATGGTTTAATATTTAATGAATATCTAGATAAAGGCAAACCCGTTGAAAGGCGGGGACGCAAAGCTATGGATCTAAGGCCCTTGTGGCTATGATTGCCAGGTTGCCGGGAGGATGTTGATTCAGCCTGCTGTGCGACCGCATCGGCAGGTTTTGTTGTCTATAGATTCACCATGAAAATAGTTTGTGAAGAACAAGCCTTGGCTTTGACGTGAAGCGGAAACGACATGGAGGGATAGCAGGTGGAAAAGAAGTCGCAGTCCTATGCAATAGACACTGACAGCGCTATCGATCAGGTGGCGATCGACTACAAGCTTAAATTGATCGCATTTCAGGATGAAATATTCCGGGCCCGCAAGAAATTGCAGGACTCCGACCGCCGCGTGGCTGCCATTGTCGAATCTATGGATACATATCTCCAGAACAAAGAGAATCAACTGGCGGAAGTCATGCTTACCGCCCGCATGAATGCCCAGAGGATCGAATCCCAGGCCCGCAACCAGGTGGAAAAATTCCTCGCCGAGATCGATGAAGAGATCGACCGCAAGGAAAAGGATTTGCAGCAATTCGAAAAACAGGCCGGTGAAAAGGGCATCGCCTTGAATGAGCTGGTCAGCGCCAAGTTTACCAAGGACAGCGAACATCTGAAGGTAGTCAGGGAAGTCAAGGAAGTCACTCCCGAACCCGAGCAGAAAGTGACCGGGAGCAAGGAGGAAGACACTGCAATTGCACTGACTCCACCCCCAACTGCCGTGGACAACAGCGTTTTGCCTGAAAAATTAGCCTCCCATCTGGGCACTATCCACGAGGCTGAAAACATAATCCCTGCCGCAACAACCGCTCCGTTGCCTGCCACTGAATCCCGGATCAAGGATAACGTGGTCGAAATAGAGATAAAGGCAGCCGAAAAAGTCGCCCTGGAAGACCAAAGCCTGTCCAAGAAACGTGTGGTAGCGAAAAAGTCAACCAAATCCAGGGCGGAGAGAAACAAATCCCTGCTGGCTGACAAACTGGAGACAACCGAGGAAGCAGTGCCTATTACCGAAGCCGAGGCCATAACGGAAACAGATGTGATCACCGCCGAAGAATTGATGGCATCGACTGAAGCCGACCTGACAGCTGAGGAAACGATGGAAGTGCCTGGAATTGCTGGTGCTGACGAACCGCAGGTTCCAGCCGCAATTTTGGCCGAGGAGCCGGTAGAAGACCTAGCACCTGCAGAACAGCCAACTCCGGAACCGGTCCATTTCCAACCCCCGCCACCTGCGGCACCCCATGAGACCATGCGCATGGACGCGTTTCTGGATGTGCGCTACTATGACAGAACCGATCAGGATAAGCAGATCCAGCACCATGCGCTGCAGGTCACTGTGGATGTTGAGGTGCCGGAAGACAACTATGCGGTGCGTTATACCAAAGTCAATTCCGATATCGTTTCAGCCCTGCTGCGTTACGATAATGTGGTGTTAAACGACTTATATCCCTTTGATTTTATCGATCCCAATCCCCAGAGCATCGCTACCTATTTCTTCAACTACCTGGAGGACACCCTGTCGCTGATGGATCTTAAACTGCAGTCGGTCACCATCCTGGAGATCCCTGATCTGACCATACAGGTTTCGGCCCGGAACACGGTTTTGGACAATATGCTGCACAAGGATAAGGATGAATTCGAAAGCTTGCGGGCATCGATCAAGCCCTGTGTTGAACCCGAGAGACCGGACAGCGCGGATATCAAGAAAAGGCTTAACAAGTTGTTCGGCAAGAAATAAAAGGAGACGTCAGACGCATATTAGGTCATCAAAACAATATTAAGAAATAAAAGATTTTTTTTCGAATTAGCTTTACAAACTTAACAAAATATGGTTTACTTATTAAAGATATCTTGAAAAAGGCAAACCCGGTGAAAGCCGGGGACGCAAAGCCATGGGTCTAAGGCCGCGAGGTTATGACAGCCAGGTTGCCAGGAGCAGAAATGGGAAGACAAAACCTGCTGTGCAACCTGCACCAGCAGGTTTTTTTGTTGCTGTAGAAGGGGCAAGAACAGCCCACCATTGAAACATAACGGTCAGGATGGAGCGGGGATGTTATCGAGGAGATTAATGGAGGAGGTCGGCTTATATGGGTATCCCGGTGTTTGGTTCGAATTCCAAAGAAGCTGCCAAGGAAGTAACCAGGGAAGCAGCAACGGTTCAGAGTAATCCCGGAACTGAGAGCAGGTCGAAAATATCGGCTCTGCAGAGTGAAATCGCCGAAGCACAGCTGAAATTGCAGCAGGCTGAAGCCACCATGATGGAACTGCAAAAGAAGCTGGGCGAATACCAGAGCAAGGAACGGCAGATCGCGGAGGTTATGATCATGGCTCAGATCAATGCTCAGAAGGTGGAAGCCGAGGCGCGGGCCCGGGCGGAGATCCTCATCCAGGAGACCGATGAAGAACTGCGCCGTAAGAACCAGGAACTGGAGCTGCTGCGGCTCAAGTCCCAGCATTTCAAAAAGGAACTATATGAACGTATTGACCAGTACCGGGCCTCCTTGGACCAGATGGGCGATATAAACGAGGATGTCACTTTCACCCCTACCCTGATCAGCCGGGACAAGAAACCGGGTAAAGTGGCCGGAGCCTAGACCGCTGGCAGTAATAACCGGTTGGTAAGGAGGAGATTATGATCGAAAATCCCAACACCAATAATACCGCTTCTAATCATGAGGTGGATATGATCAGCCGCTTAAATGCGGAACTGCTTAAAATCAAAGCTGTCCATGAGATGACCCGCAAGAAAACCCGGGATTTGATGGACAAGATAAGTACATACGAAATCCGCCATGAGCATGTCGGCCGGGCCTGGCTGGAAGCGGAAAAAATTGCCCAGGGTATATCGGATATGGCCCAAATCCGCGTAGACAAGATAGTTGACAACGCTCATCGCACCGTCGGGCCCCTGCATGAGCAGATCACCGCTATCGATAAAGAGATCGGCTTGCTGGCCCAGGAACTGGAACCGCCCGCAACCCAAGCTGCCGAGCAGATTGAGGAACCGAAGACCGAGACTGACCTGGTGGCTCTGCAGGAGACCGTCGATTTGGCCATGGAAATTGACCCGACACAACTCAGTGCGGAAGGTTCGGCCCTGGAACCGCAAAATTGTGAACCAGCCGAGGCTTTGGAAGTGGGTGATGCGGCCAGCTATGCAGATATGCCCCTGCCCAAAAGGGAATATTCGCTGCGGGAACCTCAGGAGGAACCAGTCCAACCCCTCCATTGTGACGAAATCGGGTCGTATGAGGATATTCCGCTGCCCCGGCGAGGCTATTCCCTGCGCGAGCCCGATAGCGAAATGGATCAGGTACAGCAGGAATCAATAGGTGAGGAGGCTTTTGACGCCGACATTCCTCCCATATTGTTGGAGAAGCGGGAATACTCCCTGCGGGAACCTGGGGAGGGAGAAATCGAAATCGATGAGATCGCGGAAGCAGCAGAAGCAGACGTGCCCTATGCCCAACAGGAACATCACGGCTATTCCATGGGGGTAGCCGAGGTCTACGAGAAGGAGTTGCAGGAACTGGACATAGAAGTCCTGGGCGCCGATGAAACTGAGATGCGCTTCGATGTATTCATCGACAGCCGGCATTTTGAGACTGTTGAGGGGGTGAAAAGCCCGATCCACCGGCATAACTGGCAGGTCAAAGTCGATGTGGAGACGGTGGAAAAAAATCCGGACGCCCCCGGGTATGCCAAGATCTCCTCGATAGTTGATTGCACTCTCCTGCGCTATGATGGGGTGCTGTTGAACGAAGCCTATCCCTTCACCATCATCGAGCCCAGTTGCACCAATATGGCCACGTATTTCTTCAATTTCCTGGATGACAACTTGGTGTTGTTGGGCATGGCCGTCAAGGGTGTCACCCTGTGGGAGAACCCGGACGACGCCATAACCGTGACCACCCGGAATATAGAAATTGACGCCCTTCTCAAAAGGGGCGAGGAAGACATTTTCGGTGGCCTGCGGGACAAGATCAACAACAATAACAGCAGTATCATCAATGTCAATACCAGTTTGAAAGACCGTTTAGGCAGCATTTTCAAAGGCAGGTAGTGAGATCAAAATAGGAAGCGTATCCCGGTCGCCCGGGATACGCTTTTGCTTTTCCCGCGGTGATTGACACCGCCCCCAAGCTTTGTTAATATCAGGATGTAAGTCAAATCTATATGCGATAAACGCGAAAGTGTGTCTAGGGTTCCGCATGGTTTGGGTATGGACTGGTCCGAGTGACACAGGCGCTTAAAGGCGCTACACCGTATAGGGACAAAAGCCCAGGCGGATAGGTTTCGGTTAAGAACCTGTCTTCTTGGGCTTGAATATTTTGTTTGCCAATAGGTCCAAATCTTATGGGAGGGGCGTGGAATAGGGTGCCCGCAGTTGGAATAATAATGGGGAGCGACTCGGATCTGCCGGTCATGAAGGAAGCTGCCCAGATACTGGACGAATTCGGGGTGGAATACGATATTACGGTGTGTTCCGCCCATCGTTTGCCGGAAGAGACGGCTGTTTATGCCAGAGGAGCAGCCGGGCAGGGAATGAAGGTTATAATAGCCGGAGCAGGGGGGGCAGCCCACCTGCCCGGGGTGATAGCTGCCTATACGGTTCTTCCGGTCATCGGCATCCCGGTGAAAACCAGCACCTTGTCGGGAGTCGACTCCCTGTACTCCATAGTGCAAATGCCCAAGGGAATTCCGGTGGCAACGGTAGCTATCAACGGTTCAGCCAATGCCGCCCTCCTGGCGGTGGAGATCCTAGCCTTAAATGACCCAGAATTGAGGGACAAACTCCTGGACTACCGCCTCAGAATGGCCGCAGAGGTGCGGCAGAAGGATCAGCGCCTCAAGGAAATGGGCCTAAAAGATTACCTGCAACATAAGGGGGAGCAGTAATGATCGAAAGATATACCTTGCCTGCCATGGGGGATATATGGTCGGAGCAGACCAAGCTTGACAACTGGCTGAAGATAGAGATAGCGGCCTGTGAAGCCTGGGCCCAACTTGGCAAAATACCTGCGGAGGCGGTCAAGGAGATCCAGGACAGAGCAAGATTTGATGTCCTGCGCATCCAAGAAATAGAGGCTGAAGTCCATCATGATGTTATCGCTTTTTTGACCAATGTGGGCGAACATGTAGGCGATGCCTCCAAATACATCCACCTGGGCATGACCTCTTCCGATATCTTGGATACCGGGCTGGCCATGCAGATGCGGGATGCAACCGATCTTATCCTGACCAAATTGGAAAAGCTGCGGGCGATTGTGTCAGCCATCGCCGTCAAACATAAATACACCCTGACCATCGGCCGTACCCACG
>CAZYGL010000063.1:0-7590 GCA_964647335.1 uncultured Syntrophomonas sp.
GTGGATTCAAAACCTGCCTAGCCTGGTTCGCACCAACCACCAGTTCTCTTAACTAAGCTGAGGAATCTACTTTTCCCTTTCATCGCTCACTTCTAAAAATTCGCTTGAGGTAAATTATATTATACAACCAAGTGGTTGGCAAGGAGCCTAATCCAACATTTCCAGGAAATATCGGTGTATACTTGGATCCTCGGTCAGTTCAGGATGGAATGCCGTTGCCAGCAGATTGTCCTGTTGTACCATGACTATCTTCTCCTGATAATAAGCCAGGATTCGAGTGTCAGACCACACCCTCTCCACGTATGGGGCACGAATGAATACTCCCCGGCAGCGACCTATACCCTCTACCTCAAGGTCAGCTTCAAAACTATCCACCTGGCGACCAAAAGCGTTTCTGCGCACCCGGATGTCCATCAGTCTCAAGCCCGGTTGCTCTGAATCTGCGATCTCCTTGGCCATGAGTATCATTCCGGCACAGGTTCCCCACAGGGGCATGCCTTGTTTGCTGCGGGAAACAATCGCTTGGTCAAGACCGAATCTTTGCATTATTTTGCCGATGGTAGTGCTCTCTCCTCCCGGGATAATCAGGGCTTCGGCCTGCTCCAAATCCTTTATCGTGCGTACCTCTATGGGCTCTGCCCCACACCGGCGCAGACTGTGTTCATGTTCCAGAAATGCTCCCTGGAGGGCGAGTATCCCGATTTTTCTACCAGCCACGATCCTGCATCCTATCCTCGGGTTTAATAGTCATAATATCGATTCCTGACATGGCTTCCCCTAAATCCGCAGAAATTTCTGCCAAAACGGCAGCATCGCGGAAATAGGTGGTTGCGGCCACGATAGCCTTGGCCCGGCGAGCCGGGTCTCCTGATTTGAATATCCCGGAACCCACAAAAATTCCGTCACAGCCCAGCTGCATCATCAGGGCAGCGTCTGCAGGAGTAGCGATTCCGCCAGCTGCAAAATTCACTACCGGCAGCCCTTTGAGCCGCGCTACCTCTACCACCAGTTCATACGGGGCCATCATTTCCTTGGCGGCGGTCATCAATTCTTCTTCCGGCAGGTTGCTTATCCTGCGGATTTCGTCATTGACCTGGCGGATATGCCTGACCGCTTCTACAACATTGCCGGTACCTGGTTCACCCTTGGTGCGGATCATAGCGGCACCCTCTCCGATGCGGCGCAGAGCCTCTCCTAAATTGCGTGCTCCGCAAACAAAGGGCACCTTGAACGGGTTTTTGTTCACATGATATTTTTCGTCTGCTGGGGTCAATACTTCGCTTTCATCGATGTAATCGATCCCCAAGGACTGCAGTATTTGCGCTTCAACAAAATGTCCGATGCGGCATTTCGCCATAACCGGAATGGTGACCGCATCCATTATCCTTAAGATCACCGTCGGATCCGCCATCCGGGCAATTCCCCCTGCTGCCCTTATGTCGGCTGGCACCCTTTCCAGGGCCATTACCGCGCAGGCCCCAGCTTCCTCAGCTATTTTGGCCTGTTCGGCGGAAGTGACATCCATTATCACTCCACCTTTGAGCATCTGCGCCAGTCCCGACTTAACCTTGAATGTTCCTGTTTCAGCCATGTCTGATACCTCCACCCACTAATAAAAAATCTGCCGCTACTAGATTTGACTGGATTACTCTTCTTTTTCGATCTTAAATCGGGCTACCGCGGCAACGCGGTCATGCTCAGAAGTCTTTATGAGCACCACACCCCTGGAATAACGCTTCTGGGTGGAGACATCCTGGGCTTCCAGCCTGATTATATTTCCCTCGCTGGTGAGGATAACCAACTCCTCCCCGGCAGCGACTATTTTAAAGCCTACTATGGGACCATTCTTTATGTCAACATTGATCGTTTTTAGTCCTTTTCCTCCTCGGTTCTGGTACTTGAACTCCGACAGGGCAGTCTTTTTGCCATATCCGTTCTCAGTAACGAGGACCGCCTCTGCTCCCTCCCGGGCTTTGTCTACCCCTACCACGAAATCACCCGAGGATAGACTGATGCCTTTAACTCCAGCAGCGGTCCTTCCCATACTGCGGACCTGCTCTTCCGCAAACATTATGGCCTGCCCATGGGATGTGACAAGCATCACCTTGTCATGGCCGTCGACACGAATGACTCCCACCAGTTCATCCCCTTCGGAAAGGTTCATGGCAATGATCCCCGAGCGGCGGATGTTTTCGAAGGCTGACAATTGAACCTTCTTGACTATCCCCCTGCGGGTCACCAACATTAGGTGGCGGGTCGTATCCAAACGGCGGGCCGCTACAATAGTGCTTACTTTTTCTCCCGGGCGAAGCTCCAAGAAATTGACCAGCGCCTGGCCCTTGGCCTGACGGGATGACTCTTGAATGTGATAGGCCTTTGCGCTGAAAGCCCGGCCTTGATTGGTAAAAAAGAAGATATTGGCCAGGACGCCTGTGACCAGCACATCGTGGGCAAAGTCCTCTGCCCGGGTGTGGGTCGAACTTAGGCCCTTTCCTCCCCTTTTCTGCGCCCGATAAAGATCCAGGGGCTGTCGCTTGATGTATCCCCGGTGGCTAAGGGTGATCACTACTTCATGATCCTCGATGAAGTCCTCTTCCCCGTACTCGACAGTATCGCTGCTGATCTCCGTCCGGCGCTTGTCCCCGTAACGCTCTTTTATTTCTTCCAGGTCTTCTTTGACCAGCCATAATACTCTTTCCGGCTTAGCCAGAATGTCTTCATAGTCAGCAATTTTGACCAATAGCTCCTGGAATTCTTCCTCCAGTTTGGCTCTCTCCAATCCGGTCAACTGGGCAAAGCGCATATCCAGAATGGCATTGGCCTGTATCTCCGTCAAATTGAACTGTTCCATCAAGCCGTTGCGGGCAGACTCGCGGTTGGCCGAATTCCTGATCAGGGTGATTATTTCATCCAGGTTATCAATGGCGATCTGCAAGCCTTCCAAAATATGCTTGCGGTTACGAGCCAAATTAAGTTCATAGGTGGTGCGCCTGGTTATGACCTCCTGACGGTGGGCTACGTAAGCTTGCATCATCTCTTTGAGGTTTAACACCTGGGGCTGCCCATTGACCAGGCTCAGCATGATTACTCCGAAACTCTCTTCCAACTGGGTATGTTTGAAGAGTTTGTTCATCACAATATTGGCATTAACATCCCGGCGAAGCTCGATCACTATCCGGATGCCATTGCGGTCGGATTCGTCCCTCAGGTCGACAATCCCGTCAATCTTCTTGTCCCGCACCAATTCAGCAATCTTTTCCACCACCCGGGCTTTATTGACCTGGTATGGTATCTCCGTAATTATGATGGCATTACGCCCGCCTTTTTTTTCTTCCAGGGTATACCGCGACCTGATTCTGAGGCTCCCTCGCCCAGTAGCATAAGCCTGCCGTATACCGCGAGTGCCCATGATCCCCCCAGTGGGAAAATCTGGCCCCGGAACTGCTTCCATCAATTCGTCGATAGTTATCTGCGGGTTGTCTATAACCAGTTTTATCCCTTCGACTATTTCTTTAAGATTGTGGGGGGGAATATTCGTTGCCATCCCAACCGCTATCCCTGCCGATCCATTGATAAGCAGGTTCGGGATTCGAGCCGGCAAAACCTGGGGTTCCTGACGGGTATCGTCGTAATTTGCTCTCCAGTTTACAGTGTCCTTTTCGATATCCTTGAGCAGTTCCCCCGCGATCCTGGCCATCCTGGATTCAGTGTACCGCATGGCCGCAGCTGCATCCCCATCGATCGATCCAAAATTGCCGTGCCCGTCCACCAGGGGGTATCGCATGGAGAAACTCTGCGCCATTTTTACCATGGTCTGATAGATGGCTGCATCTCCATGGGGATGATACTTACCCATTACTTCGCCCACAATATTGGCTGACTTTTTATGTGGTTTATCATGGGTCATGCCCTGATCATACAGGGCGTACAGAATGCGCCGGTGCACTGGTTTCAAGCCATCTCTAATGTCTGGCAGGGCCCTTGACACTATTACGCTCATGGAATATTCCAGGAAGGATTTTTTGACTTCTTTCTCTATGTCAATAGGTATTATTTTGCTGAACAGGCTCTCTTGTCCCAATTTATATTACCCCCTATATATCCAGGTTGGTGACATATCTGGCGTTGGCATTGATGAATTCCTTGCGCGGCTCCACATTGTCTCCCATTAAATTCGAGAAAACCTCATCGGCTTGAATCGCATCCTCAATAGTAACCTGTAAAATAGTTCGATTGTCGGCATTCATAGTGGTGGACCAGAGTTGCTCCGGGTCCATTTCCCCAAGTCCTTTGTACCGCTGTACAGACCACTTCTTGTCGCTCTTGCCTAAAAAAGAATTCAGCTCATTGTCGTTGTAGAAATAATGCACCTCTTTGCCCCTTTTCAATCCATAAAGCGGCGGCTGGGCAATATACACATAGCCTTGTTCGATCAATTCGCGCATGTAGCGATAGAAGAATGTCAACAGCAGGATACGGATATGAGCACCATCAACATCTGCATCGGTCATGATAAACAACTTGTGGTAGCGAGCTTTCTTGATATCGAAGTCTTCCCCTATGCCTGTGCCCATGGCGGTGATCAAATTGCGGATCTCTTCGCTGGATAATACCCGGTCCAGCCGGGATTTCTCCACGTTCAATATTTTCCCTCGCAGAGGCAATATGGCCTGGTAGGTGCGGTCTCTCCCCTGTTTGGCAGAACCTCCCGCCGAATCACCTTCAACGATAAACAGTTCAGACTGGGCTGGATCGCGGTTGCTGCAGTCGGCCAGCTTTCCTGGCAATGAGGTGGATTCCAGCGCGCTTTTGCGGCGGGTGAGCTCCCGCGCTTTCCGGGCTGCCTCCCGGGCGCGGCGGGCAGAGATGGCTTTCTCCAATATCTTCTTTGCCGCTGCCGGGTGTTCATTGAGATAGTCTTCCACCCTTTCATATACAGCTGCATCTACAACCCCGCGTATATAAGTGTTGCCGAGTTTCGTTTTGGTCTGCCCTTCAAATTGGGGATCTTTGACCAGTACCGAGATGATAGCGGCTAGTCCCTCTCTGATATCTTCCCCGGCCAAATTAGCCTCATTTTCCTTGAGGATATTATTCTTCTTGGCATATTCATTGATGACCCGGGTGAGCGCGTTCTTGAAACCGGTTTCATGTGTCCCGCCCTCCTGGGTGCGTATATTGTTGGCAAATGAATAGATGTTTTCGGTGTAACCGTTGTTATACTGGAGGGCAACCTCCACGACCACGTCCTCTTTTTTCTCTTCGAAATAAATCGGTTCTGAGGTAGTCTCTTTGCTTTTGTTGATATATTCGACGAAATCCTTGATGCCGGTCGAACTGAATTCCCGGGCGTACTCTTCCGGTTCACGTTCATCCCGGAAAAGTATGCGCAGCCCTTTGTTCAGGTAGGAAAGCTCCCGCAGTCTTTGTATCAGTATGTCCCTGTCAAATACAGTTTCCTCGAAAATTTCTGCATCAGGATAGAAATGAATGGTGGTTCCCTGCCGGTCGGTAGCGCCTAGATTTTGCAGTTCGGTCACCGGTTTGCCTCTTTCATAGCGCTGGGTATAGGTTTGACCGGAGCGATAAACTATTACTTCCATCCAAGCCGACAAGGCATTAACTACCGACAAGCCAACTCCATGCAGTCCCCCTGATATGTTGTAGCCGCTGCCGCCGAATTTGCCCCCGGAATGAAGCGTAGTCAATATGACTTCTATAGCCGGAAGTCCCATCTGGGGATGAATGTCGACAGGAATTCCCCGACCGTTGTCGGAAACCGTGATGCTTCCATCCGGTTTTATTCTTACGTCTATCCAGTCGCAATATCCGCCTACCGCTTCGTCGATGCTGTTGTCAACTATTTCGAAAACCAGGTGATGCAAACCTTTGGGCCCGGTGGATCCGATGTACATTCCCGGTCTCAATCTGACCGCTTCAAGGCCTTCCAGCACTTGAATGTCTGACGCGCTGTAGCCTTCTTCCTTCTTCTTCACTTCTTTAAACCTCCTGACGATTGGAGATGGACCGTTTATATAAAGTATGCGAGGAAATGGGAGAAATATACAGCCCTTCATCGCATATTACCAAAGCCTTCTGCTTGTCGGTGGGGCTGACTTTGGTCAGCCTTCCCTCTCGCCCGGCTCTCTCCATTATTAGGCTGGTGGTTTCATCTGCAACCCCCTCCAGATTGACAATGGCTATAACCATTTCCCCCGATATCACTCGGTCATTGCCTAGATGCAGAAACAATTTCTACTTCTCCTTTCGCTCTAAACTTCCACCTTGCATGTGCCAGATGGGATTTAGTTTAAGATCCAATTCATCCATTTTTACTGCCGTCAAAAAACTTTGAAATTCCGCGTCCTGGAGATAGGCCAAAAGCATTCTTCTTTTGCCTTCGTCCAGTTCAGCCAAAACCTCGTCCAAAAGGAATACTGGGTAGTCTTCCTTTATCCGGGCGTAAGCATATATTTCGGTCAATTTAAGACTTATGGCCATGTTGCGCTGCTGGCCCTGGCTAGCATATATCCGGGCCAGATTGCCATCCTGATAGAAATTGATGTCTTCCAAGTGTGGCCCAATTATGGTTTTTCGGCGTTTTATCTCTTCCGGCCCGTGCTCTTGGATGTGAAACTGCATCGCTTCCCTGAGTACATCCGTATTTATTCTGTCGCTCTCAATGGCGAACGAAAGAGCATACCTGGCTTTGAACTGGTTTTGCCCCCCGTTTATGATTTTATAAATAGGGCCGCATAATTCGTCTATTAAGTTTACGAAGTTGATTCTCTGCAGGATAAGTTTGATGGCTTGCTCCACGAAAATATCGTTGATTATGCGGGCCGTCTTCCCAGTCAAGGTCTCTTTTTTTAGATACGCATTTCTCTTCTTTAGAATCTCCTGGTAATTTTCCAGGTTGTAAAAATACTCGGCTGAGAGTTGTTTTAATATAAAATCTAAAAATGCTCTCCTTTTTCCCGGTGCACCCTTAACTAAAAAAAGATCATCCGGGGTAAAAAGCACCACTTTCAATCGATCGCCGTGATTATGAGAGCATTTTTTTTTATTTATATAAAAATTTTTGCTGTCATTGAGTTGGTACTGTACCTGGGATTCTATCCTTCGTTCCCCTGCCGTATATTCCCCTTGCACCATATATCCCTGGGAACCCTGGTTAACCAGATTCGCATCTGAAGCACTGCGAAATGAACTGCCGGTGCCCAAAACGAAAATCGCTTCCAGCAGGCTGGTTTTTCCCTGGGCATTGTCCCCCATAAATATATTCAAACCTGGATAAGGATTATAGTCTATTTTTCTTAGGTTGCGAAAGTCACGGATCCTCAGTCGTTCGATCTTCACTAGATCCGAATTCCTCTCCTAGTTATTGGTACGCATGGGAACCAGGATATAAAGATAGTTCTCCTTTTCCGGATTTTTTATCAGCGCAGGACTTAATGCACCTGAGAACTTGATTATAACATTTTCGCACTCGCTCTCAAAAATCTTGATTGCATCTAAGAAATAGTTGGTATTGAAAGCTATTTTCAAATCTGTCTCACCTTGTATTTCTATATCCTCTATTACCTCCGA